>CAYXAK010000003.1:15452-53372 GCA_964462585.1 uncultured Halanaerobiaceae bacterium | reverse complement strand
AACCATAGGTGTGGCTGTACAGGTCTTTCTGGGCTCGCTCATAGGTGGGCTGCAGGAGGATCTGATACAGCAGACCATAGGTTCTTCCCCACATATCACCATCACGGCCCGGGAGGAGCTGCCCCGGGGGATAAGCCCCGAATATGGTCCGGGGTCCCGTGTGATCACTTTTGCTGAGCGGGAGGAGAATATCAGAAATTATCACCGCATCGAAAACCGTCTGGAGGAAAGAGAGAGTATAACCGCTATAACCCCCGCCGTGGTGGGATCGGGCTTTGCCACCAGAGGGGATAAAAATGAGTCGGTGGTTCTGAGAGGTGTAGAACGCGGCGGGGCTGACAGAATATATAATCTGGAGGACCGTCTGGTAGCCGGTGATTACAATCTGGGTGGAAGCAGTATTTTGATAGGCAGTGGACTGGCCGGGGAGCTGTCTTTAAGGCCAGGTGATACCATTCGCATCAGCACCGGTGATGGTTCCCGCGAGAGGTTCAGTGTAGAGGGCGTCTTCGATCTGGGCAGCCAGGATCTCAATGACAGCTGGATCTTTGCCGATATCTCCCGGGCGGCCTCCTTTCTGGGTTTGAGCGGGAATGAGATAAGCAGAGTGGAGATGCAGGTGGGGGATGTCTTCCGGGCTGAGGAGATAAGTGTCGAGCTGAGGGAAGAATTTTCCGGGCTGCAGATACAGAGCTGGGAGGAGACAAATGCTGATCTCCTCACAGCCCTGGAGAGTCAGACCACCTCCAGCCTGGTGATTCAGTTCTTCATAATCGTGGCCGTCACACTGGGTATAGCCAGTGTGCTGGCCGTATCAGTGGTACAGAAGAATAAGCAGATCGGCATCATCAAGGCCATCGGGGCCAGACCGAAGCGTGTGGGCAGAATATTTCTCATCCAGGGCGGATTGATGGGAAGTATAGGAGCTGTTATGGGCATAGGCGGAGGCCTGGGCCTGAGCCAGCTCTTCGTGACACTCGTCAGAGATGCTGCCGGTGATCCGCTCTTTCCCATCCAGGTGGATTATCAGTTCCTGCTGATATCTTTTATTGTAGCCACTGTGGCAGGTATGATTGCCGCACTCGTTCCCGCGCGCAACTCCGCCCGTTTGAACACCGTGGAGGTGATACAGAATGGCTGATAGAGTTATGGATGTCAGAGATGTCTATAAATCCTACGGAGATGAGATGGAGACTGAAGTTCTGCACGGCGTCTCCTTCCAGATGGAGGAGAATGATTTCAGCGCAATTATAGGCCCCTCGGGCTCGGGCAAGAGCACACTTTTGAATTTGATAGGTGCCCTGGATTATCCCACTGCCGGTGAGATCGAAATCAGTGGAGTGAGCCTGGGCGGCCTGAACGAGGATGAGCTGGCCGATTTCAGAAATGAAAACCTGGGTTTTGTCTTTCAATTTCACCATCTCCTGCCCGAGTTTACAGCCCTGGAAAATGTGATGATGCCGGTCTGGATTGAAAAGGGCCGGCCTGATGCAGAAGATAAAGAGTGGGCTGAAGAGCTTCTGAATACAGTCGGCCTCCATCCCTACAGAAATAATCTCAGCACAAAACTTTCAGGTGGACAGAAACAGCGGGTTGCTCTGGCCCGGTCTCTGATGAACAGACCGGGTATCGTGCTGGCCGATGAACCGACCGGCAACCTGGATACAGATACCTCGGAACAGGCTTTTAAGCTGATGCGGGATATCAACGAGCAATTGGGAACGGTCTTTATCATAGTCACACATGACAGGCATCTGGCCGGCAGAACTGACAGGATAATAGAGATTGTCGATGGGGAGATAACAAGGGTGGTGGAGGGATCGCCTGAAGATGAGTTTGCCACCTGGGATGAGATGGCTCCCTCTTACTGCCTGGAGCATCAGAAGGTGCGGTCCGGAAAAACGCATTGATTTAGCAATTTTGTAAGGGATTTTATTGAAGTAAAACAGACCTTCTGTTAAGATTAACTTCAGAACGATTAAACCTGCAGTGGAGGGGGACAGGATAGATGATCGATAAACTGCCAGATTCTGAGGTGAAATTTGGCTTTCTGAAAATAGAGCTGGCCCGGCTGCTTCTGACAGCATATGCTGTTTTTTTGCTGATACTGACCTTCATACTGCCTCCCTCTCTGCTGTGGATAGGTGTGGTCATTTTTGTGCTGCTGTCCAGTTTCAGCTATGGTCTCAGCGGTGGACTGCTCTCCTTCCTGCTGGGAGCTTTGCTGCTGGCAGGTGCCGCTTATACCACCTTAAATTCCAGCCGCGAGCTGCTTCTGGATCTGCCCGGACTGGGAATTATGCTCTCACTGCTGCTCTTTCTGGCCGGCGGCATGGGGACAGGTGTCAATATTATCAAAGAGCAGAAGCTGCGCTCGGATGCCCTCTTTGAAAATACGACCTCCGCAGCTGCCATGCTGGACAGAGATCACCGGGTTTTAGATATCAACGATGAGTTTGAGGAAACATTTGGTTACAGTCTGGATGAGATCAGAGGCGAGGATCTGGATGATGTTCTGGAAAGAGGGTCTGTGGGCAGTGCCGACAGGGAAAAGACCGATGCTGTGATGGCCGGCAGGAGGGTGGAATTTGAGGCCACCCGCTATGACCGCAGGGGCAGAGCCAGGCGGTTTTCTGTCAGGGGCATTCCCATCAGGGTTAAAGGGAAGGTAAAGGGTATCTATGCCGTCTATGATGATATAACAGAGCGCAGACAGCGTCAGAAACAGCTGCAGCTGACGAAGTTTTCCATAGATAATGCCTCACTGGCTATCTTCTGGATAAAGCCGGATGGTGAGCTGGAGTTTGTCAATGATACAGCCTGTAAGATGCTCGGTTACAGGCGCGAGGAACTGCTGGATATGAGGTTTTCAGAGATAGATGCCGGCCTGAAGCCGGCCGGACGCCAGGAGAGATGGAAACAGCTCAAGCAGGAGAGATCCCGGACACTGGAATCAGAGTTTGAGACCAGCTCGGGCAGAAAATATCCGGTGGAGATAACCGGGCACTATCTGAGATTTGAGGAAGCTGAGTATGAGTTCGTCTATGCCAGGGATATAAGCGAGCAGAGGGAGCGGGAGAAGAAGATCAACTATCTGCTCTACCACGATCAGCTTACAGGTCTTTACAACCACAGATTCTTTCAGGAGGAGATGGAAAGGCTCGATACTCCCAGGCAGCTGCCCCTCAGCCTCATAATGCTCGATGTAAACGGCCTCAAACTCATCAACGACAGCTACGGTCACAGCAAAGGAGATGAGCTGCTGCAGAAGACCGCGCGGGTCCTGAGGGACTCAGTCCGCAGTGAGGATATAATTGCCCGCTGGGGTGGTGATGAATTTGTGATTTTGCTGCCATCAACTCCCCGCTCCGAGGCCCGGAGAATCTATGACAGGATAAGAAAGAGATGTGAGGATACAGTTGATGATGAGCTGCCCATTTCGCTGGGGATGGGAATAGGTGTCAAAAAGAGGCCGGAGGAGGATATGGATGATATTCTCCAGAAAGCCGATGAGAATATGTATCAGGACAAACTCAGCGAGAGCAGAAGTGTCAAAAACAGAATTGTGGGCAGCCTTCTCAATACACTGGAGACAAAGAGCAATGAGACGGAAGAGCATACTGCCAGAATGGCGGAGCTGGCCCGTAAAATGGGTCAGGAGATGGAGCTCTCCCGGGTGCAGATTAAAAAGCTCTCACTGCTGTCCACACTCCACGATATAGGTAAGGCCACAGTCTCTGAAGATATACTAAATAAATCAGGTGAGCTCAGAGCTGAGGAATGGGATATGATCAAAGAACATCCGGAGAAGGGCTACAGGATAGCTTCAGCCACCGAGGAATTCTCACCCGTGGCCGGGGAGATACTGGCCCATCACGAGCGCTGGGATGGCTGTGGTTATCCCCGGGGTTTACAGGGTGAGGAGATTCCGCTGCTGGCCCGTATAATTGCTGTCATTGATGCCTATGATGTGATGGTCCATGAGCGCAGTTACAGTCCTTCCCTGGATAAAAAGACCGCACTGGAGGAGATCAGGCGCTGTGCGGGCGGGCAGTTTGACCCCCGGATTGTGGAGGCTTTTATGGACGTTATCGATGGGGAGAAACAGTAAAAAATTTTAAGCCTAAATCTGAGTTAATCTATGGGAAAAATCATCGGGAGGTCATAATAATGTCCCACAGGAAGGTTATTCTGCTGGTTTTTCTGATCTCTTTTTCTGTCATAGTCTCCGGCTGTGGACTGCTCGATGAACAGAGGGAGATAACCATAGGCGGCAAAGCTGATACGGAATCTGAAGTGCTGGCAAATCTGGCCGGACAGCTCCTGGAAGCAGAGGGTTTTGAGGTGGAAAGAGAGCTGGGCATGCAGTCGGTGCTTGTCCGGCAGGCTCTGGAGACGGACGAGGTTGATTTCTATTATGAATATACCGGTACAGCCTATACGCTTTACCATGAAGAGGAAGACCAGGATATCATGACCGACAGCCAGGAAGTCTATGAATGGGTGAGGGAAGCCGATGAAGAGGAGAATATAATCTGGCTGGATCGTCTCGATTATAACAACACCTATACTGTAATGCTCCGCCAGGAAGATGCGGAAGAATGGGGAGTGGAGTCGATCTCCGATCTGGCGGCAGAGCAGGATGAGCTGGATCTGGAGTTTGCCACCGACACTGAATTCTATGAACGCCCGGACGGATTTTATGCCCTGACCGAGGCCTATGGCCTGGAATTTGCTGATGTGAGCCGCATGTCTGCAGGTATTATCTACGAGGCCCTGCAGGAAGGACAGATAGACAGCGGCACAGGCTACTCCACCGACGGCCGCATCGAAGCCTTTGGACTGGTCAACCTGGAGGATGATCAGGACTTCTTCCCGGTTTACAATCCGGCTCCCACCATCAGGGCCGATGTGCTGGAAGAATATCCTGAGATCGAGGAGATACTGAAGCCCCTGGCCGAAAATCTCAGCGAGGAGGAGATCAGGGAGATGAACGGCCAGGTCGATATCGAGCACAGAGAGGCTGAGGATGTGACCGAAGAATGGCTGGAGGATAACGGTCTTCTGTGAGCGGGAGTGATCTCATGATAGAATACAGGAATGTCAGCAAGGAATATGTAAGTGATGGCAGCAGAACTCTGGCTGTGGATGAGGTGTCGATGACCGTAAAAGAGGGTGAGCTGGTCGTTCTGCTCGGTCCTTCCGGCAGCGGGAAGACGACACTCCTTCGTCTGACCAACCGGCTGGAGGAGCTGGATGAGGGCAGCATTCTCATCGGTGGAAAGGATATTCAGGAGGAGGACGAGATCGAGCTGCGGAGGCGGATAGGATATGTCATCCAGGAGATAGGTCTCTTTCCCAATAAAAATGTGGCTGAGAACATCGGCCTGATTCCCGGAGTCAGCGGCTGGTCCGGGGAGAGAATCTCGGAGCGCGTGGATGAGCTGCTTGAGATGATGAATATGTCCCCGGAACGCTATAAAGAGCGCTATCCTGCTCATCTTTCCGGGGGTGAAAAGCAGCGGGTGGGAGTGGCCCGAGCCCTGGCAGCCGATCCCGATCTGCTGCTGATGGATGAGCCCTTTGCCGCCATAGATCCCATCAACCGCCAGGAGATACAGGAGCAGTTTTTACAGCTCCAGCAAAGACTGCAGAAGACGACAATTTTTGTCAGTCACGATATTCAGGAGGCTCTCAGACTTGCGGACAGAATTGCCCTTCTGCGGGAGGGAGAGCTGGTCCAGTTTGCCCGGCCGCAGAAACTGCTGCTCGCTCCGGCGGGAGATTTTGTCAGGGATTTTGTGGGCCTGGATCGCGGCATGAAGGTTCTGGAGCTGATAGCGGTGAAGGAGGTAATGCAGGAAACAGAGGGTGAAAAAATTAATGCTGTGGAGGGAAAAGAGGGGCCGGCAATAAAGAGGGGCGCCTCTCTCAAAGAGGCCCTAAACCGGCTGGTTCTGAATGAGGAAGAGAGGTTGAAAGTCGTCGATGAAGCCGGTAAGAGTGTGGGAAGTTTAAAGTTCAGCGATATTCAATCCTATCTGCACAGCGATTACAGGGCGGGTTATGACGATGATTTTGTTTCTGCTTGATAACTGGCAGCAGGCTTTGATACTGACCGGTGAACATCTGCTGCTGGTGGCTGCTGCCACAGCAATCGCCTCTCTGATAGGAATCCCCCTGGGCATAATTATCAGCGACCGGCAGAATCTGGCCCCCCTGGTTCTGGATCTGGCCAATGTTCTCATCACCATTCCCAGCATCGCCCTTTTCGGCCTGATGATGCCGGTGCTGGCGGTATTCAACATGGGGCTGGGAAATGTGCCGGCCGTGGCGGCGCTGATACTCTATTCCCAGCTGCCCATAATCAGGAATACCTATACGGGAATAAAGGAGGTAGATCCCGAAGTTGTCGATTCGGCCCGGGGGCTGGGTCTTTCCTTCTCCGAGCAGCTGAGGGAGGTACTCATTCCTCTGTCCCTGCCTGTCATCATCGCCGGGGTGAGGATAGCCGTGGTCATGAATATAGGCATACTGACTATAGGTGTATATATAGGATCAGACGGTCTGGGCCATTTTATTCAGAGGGGAATCGACCAGGCTCACCGCGAGCAGATAATGGCCGGGGCGCTGCTGGTGGCTCTTCTGGCCATCCTGGTGGAACTGGTCTTTTACCGTCTGGAGCACTGGTTAAAACCTGAAGGCCTGAAAGCTGGTGTTGAAGATGAGAGGAGCTGATGAGCACGCGGGCAAAAAACAGGGAAGGCAGAGCAGGTTCTACCGCCTGTTTGTGCTGGGAATCATCCTGGTTATGCTCATCTATGGCTTCTTCAGCGGCCTCTTCGGCTATATGTGGGAGGAGAGGTTTGATCTTTACTTTTTAGTCCAGCAGCATATCTATCTGGTGGGAGTTTCCTTTTCCCTGGCTCTATTAATCGGGCTCTTCACAGGGCTCTTCCTCAGCCGCGGCCCCCTGGAGAAGTATCAGAATCTGATCATGTATTTCGTGGGGCTGGGCCAGACTGTCCCCTCTCTGGCAGTGCTGGCATTATCGATGACCTTTCTGGGAGTTGGCAGCAGGCCCGCGGTGCTGGCACTAACCGTCTATTCCGTGCTGCCCATAGCCCGCAATACGCTGGCAGGTTTTAATTCGGTCTCGCCGGAGCTGATAGATGCCGGCCGGGGTCTGGGTTTATCCCCCCTGCAGCTTCTAATACACGTTGAAATACCCGGAGCCATGCCGGTTATAATGGCCGGGATACGCATGGCCCTGGTTCTCAATATCGGCACCGCTGCTCTGGGAGCTCTGATTGGTGCTGGAGGCCTGGGTGAGCAGATCTTCACCGGCATCAGCTTTTTCAATTTCAATCTCATTCTGTCGGGTGCGCTGCCCGTCGCCCTGATGGCTCTGGCGGCTGATTTTTTTCTGAGGATGATAGAGGAACAGTTCAACTCCGGCTGAATTGACTTAAACCGGTATTTAGATTATAATGACCATTGAGAGGTGCTGTATTAAAAGGTTAAAAGGCTGGATCTTTTGACACTACGGCAGATAGCCCGGGGGTGTTATCATGAAGGTCTATGTCAACGGGGAAGAGATAGATATCTTTGCAGGTGCCAGGGTTAAAAATGCGCTGCTGGGTTATTCACGGGAGGAATATGAAGCCGTAAAAGAGAGAGAAAAGCTGGTCAAAGATGAGTTCGGAAATGAAATTCTGCTCGATGGTTCTCTTTCAGCAGGTGAAAAGATATACATTGAAGAAAGAGATGAGAAAGTTCGCTGAATTTAGAACAGGATATTGTCAAGCTTTAGCAGAGATCCGGCCCGCTCGCTCCCATTGTGCGGGCTGGATTATCTATTTTAATCCGGGTTGTGATTTTATTGGTTTTTTACTATAAATACATATCGATCTGGAAGGAGGCCTTCATACTGGCCTGGCCTCTGATAATAAATCATATATTTGTCACGGCCATGCGCACCACCGATATGATTCTCACCGGATATATCAGCCCGGCCGCCGTTACGGCGGTGGGGCTGGGCGATGTCTGGGAGAGGATAATTCTCAGGCTGGGGCTGGGTCTTGGCGCCGGCAGCATCTCCCTGGTATCCCAGGAGACAGGAGCGGTGGAAACCGGTGCAGATGATAATATCGAAGAAGTTCTGAGCCAGGTGATATTGATTGGCTTTGTGCTGGGATTGCCCTTTATACTCATCGGATGGGCATTTTCTGATCTCATGATCTCACTGCTGGGGGCCGAGCAGGTGGTCATAGAGCTGGGCGCTGCCTATCTCTTCATAATATTTGCCGCCGCTCCTTTCAGGCTGATAACGATTATCTCGGCCCGCTGTCTGCAGGGCACCGGGGACACCCGCTCTCCCATGATTGTGGATATTATCAGCAATGCTGTCAATATAGTGCTCTCGGTTCTGCTGGCCCTGGGGCTTTTCTGGTTTCCCGAACTCGGTGTGAGAGGTGTGGGCTGGGGTACATTTTCGGCTAAATTTCTGGCCACCGTCATCTATCTGGCCATGTTTTTGCTGCCCATCTCTTCTCTCAATTTAAAACCTTTTTCCACCGGCTGGGATTTAACCATTGCAGTTCAGCTCTTTAAGGTCAGCATTCCCCGCAGTCTGCAGGGAGGATATCAGAGCCTGATAACATTTCCCTTCAATGCCCTGGTGCTTTTATTTGGTACTGAGGCGGCTGCTGCCTATCATATCGCCAGGCGCATCCAGCAGCAGCTGATGGCTCCTCTGCAGAGGGCCTTTGGCACTGTGACCACCATCATGGCCGGTCAGAAGCTGGGAAGGTCCAACCCCCGGGCCAGCCGTGAGAGCACCGAGGGCATGCTGTGGCTGACGGCTGTGACGATAGGAACTCTGGCCCTCCTTCTCTTTGTTTTTGCTCCCACTGCCGTCTCTGTCTTCAGCGATGATGCCGCTACCATTGCCTCCGGCATAGGCTTTTTGCGGGCTTTATGTCTGGCCGCCCCCCTGCTCACATTTTACCGGGTGATATCCGGTCATCTGACCGCAGCCGGGGATACCCGCACACCCTTTTACGGTCTGGTCATAAGCCAGACACTGTTCAAGCTCGGCCTGGGTTATCTGCTGTCGGTGCCGCTGGAGCTGGGGCTGATAGGAATTTTTGCCGGCCTGGTTGTGGACTATGGATTTCAGTTCCTGTGGGTGGGCAGGCGTTTTCTCACCGACAGCTGGATTGAGGAGGCGGAAGAGATGATTGCCGAGCGTCATCAGCAGTAAAATATCGTCAGAGACTTGCGAAGTTGGCATGAGTATTTTATAATTTTCTCAGAGAAGGAAAAAAAGGGGGTTATAAAATGGCAAAGAGGATAAAGATTGTGATCGATGGCCTGGAGACCGAAGCTGAGCTCTATGACAATGAGATGGCGGAGAAGATCTGGGAAAAGCTTCCCCTGTCCGGCCAGGTCCGCACCTGGGGTGATGAGATCTATTTCCCCATCACCATCGAAGAGGGAGAGGGTGAGACCAAGGCGGAGGTCGAGATCGGCGAGCTGGGCTACTGGAATCAGGGCAATGCCTTCTGCATTTTCTTTGGTCCCACTCCTTCCAGCACCGGAGAAAAACCCCGTCCCGCCAGTCCTGTGACGGTATTTGGCAGGCTGGAGGGTGATCCCGATGAATTCAAACAGGTATCAGTCAACGATGATATTGAGATCATAAAGTCCAGTGATTAAAATCGCCTGATCTGTCCTGACATCGGGACACCGGATTCCAGCCCGCAGAGCAGCCGAGCTGCTGTCATCTTCAGAGGTGGTGTCCCGCCTTTTATTTTGAGCAAAATTAAAAATATTTTGCTTTCACCGCCGGGGAGCGGACTCACAAGTTGGCTGCAGCTGCCCCCCAAATAATTAAATAATTTATGATGAGGAAGTGATTTTATGGAGGTCTATGTGAATGGTCAGAAACAGCCAACAGAGGAATACAGGGGCTTATCGGCCCGGGAGATCGTGCAGAAGATATATCAGTGCTGGCCTGATTGTATGATAGAGGAGGTGATCTATGAGGAGGAAGAGGTGCCCCTGATCTATTTTCAGGAAGAAGCGGAGAAGGCGGAAGAGGGGACAGAGGTGGAATTCATTCTCACTGACAGAGATGAGGTGATAGAGAGGGAGCTGGAGAGAGCAGAGGATTATCTGCCCCAGCTCGAGGGAATTATAGAGGATATGATAGAGTATTTTGGCAGCGGGGAAAAGCAGGAGGCCAGACAGCAGTACAGATCAGCTCTGGAGGGGCTGGAATGGATGCAGAGCACGCTGGTCAAGATCATGAGGATCAGCGAAGATAAGGAGATTAAGCTCACATTTCAGGATGAGCTGCGCGAGTATCAGCGGGCCGTGAAAGATGTGCTTATTGCCTATCAGCAGGGCAGAGACGGCAGATTGATTCAGATATTCGAGGAAGAGATATTGTTCTATATAAAATCCATGATAAAAATAGCTAGAGAGGGTAAAAGGTGAAATAATATGGCAGCAAACAATATCGTTATTGAGAGGAGATTTGCATAGATGTCGGTTATAGTGCAGAAATATGGAGGCAGTTCTCTGGCAGATGAGGAGAAGATCAAAGCGGTGGCGGAGAGAATAAAGAAAGCCCGGGAGAAAGAATGTAAGGTGGCGGTCATAGTTTCGGCCATGGGTGATACCACCGATGAGCTGATCGAGATGGCAGATAGGATAACCTCCGAACCCGATCCCCGGGAGATGGATATGCTTTTAAATACCGGTGAACAGATCTCTATAGCCCTTCTGAGCATGGCCCTGCAGAGACTGGGGGTTCCAGCGGTCTCCATGACCGGTTCACAGCTGGGTGTGGCCACCACTGAAAAGCATCAGAATGCCCGCATCATCGACATAGATGTGGAGAGGGTAAACCGGGAGCTGAATGAGAATAGAGTTGTTGTGGCCGCCGGTTTTCAGGGTGTCACCGGCGAAAAGGAGTATACAACACTGGGCAGGGGTGGCAGTGATACCACCGCGGTAGCCCTGGCTGCCAAGCTCGACGCCCGCTGTGAGATCTACACAGACGTTCCCGGAATTCACACCTGTGATCCCGGTCTTGTTCCAGGAGCCAGAAGGCTGGAAGCTATCTCCTATGAGGAGATGATGGAAATGGCCAGCCTGGGTGCTGAGATAGTTCATCCCCGGGCTGTGGAGCTGGCCAGCAAATATGAGGTGCCGCTTTATGTGGGCCAGGCCCTCAAACAGGATGAGGGCACCGAGATAGGATCTGAGGGCGAATATCTGGAGAAAAGTGTCATAACAGGAATGGCCCTCAGCGAGGACGATATACAGGTAAATCTGCGTGGCGTAGAAGCAAGTGAGGAGATGCCGGGGAGAATTTTTACACTCTGCGGCAGAGCCGATATAAATATTGATATGATCTCCCAGCTTTTAAATGGCGGAAGCACCATGCAGCTCAGTTTTACGGCGGATAAATCTGACAGTGACAGCATCGAACAGATAATGGATGAACTCGAGCGGGAGCTGAGAATCTCTGAATGGTGGCTTGATGAGGATGTATGCAAAATCTCAGTGGTGGGGCCAGGGATGCGCTCCCAGCCCGGTGTGGCAGCCGATGTCTTTAATCTGATGTCCGCCCGGGATATCATGGTTAAGATGGTTACAACTTCAGAGATAAAGATATCCTGGCTTGTGCCGGCAGGAAGCGAGGAAAAGGCGCTGCGCGCTGTGGCCGAAGAGTTTGATCTGACAGATGAGTGAGATCTGCGGATCTGGATGGGGGAAATAAGCGATGGATCTATCTGCTTTGCTGTTGAGCGGTTTGACCGGGGCGGCTACAGGATATATTACAAACGATGTGGCTGTGCGCATGCTGTTCCGCAGCTTCGGTCCTTTCGGAGGTGTGCTGGAATCGACCAGAGAGGAATTTATAGTAAATATGAGTCAGCTGGTGGAGGATGAGATAATCAACTATGAGACCATCTCGGGAGAGCTGGAAAATCCCCGGGTCAGAGAGGAGATAAACAGATTCATAACCGAGGTAATATCAGTCCAGCTTCAGGAGAAATTCGAGGGCATCTGCTGGTATGAGCTGCCGGGATGGGAACAGAGCAGCAGAGGGCTGAGGGATATGGTTGCGGAGGAGGAGTTTATCTCCGATCTGCTCGCAGCCGGAGCGGATAACATAGAGCTATCTGATTTAATCAGCGAAGAGCAGCTGGAAAATGTTATGGAGAAATTGTTGAATGCCGGAGCTGAAATTCTGCAGCAGGATGAGGTTGCTGAGGATCTGGCCGAACTGCTGGCAGGTGTGATTATCAATCTGCACAGCCCCGGGACGGCCGCAGAACTGACCGAAGAGGAACTTCTCAAACTGCAGAAAAAACTCTCTGCCCACAGGGGCAGGCTGAAAAGGCTGCTGGAGGAGCTTCTGACAGAGCTCGATATAAGCAGCAGGGCCGAAGAAGAGATATCGAAGCTGCTCGACAGACCTCTGGCAGATTGGTTCGAGAACTCCTCTCTGGCCGGCAGTGGCGAGCTGCTGATTGATTTTCTGGAGAAGCCGGAGGGTGAGGATCTGTTTCGCGATATTGTCAGGGCTGTGGGCTCCGCCCTGGAGGAGGTGGAGCTGACATTGCCCGAGCTGCTGGGGGATAGCTGGCAGAGATCGGTACTTCCCCTGCTGGAAAAAAGGCTGCCGGAAATTCTGGAGGCACTGCTCGCCTGGCTGGAGGAGAACAGAAAAGAGCTGGAGGCCATCATAGACGAATCGATAGAGGAAGTATTGAGTGCGGGCAGTGGACTGCGCAACCGGCTGAAAAACATACTATTTCGGGCCCTGCAGGGCAATGTGGCCAGGCGTTATGGTTTGCTGAACAGGATTATCCAGAATATGAGCAGGGACCGGGATAGAACCAGACTGGCCCATCAGTTCACCCGGCAGTTAGCCGGGATGCTGGAGGAGAAGACGGTGGGCTGGTTTTTTTATCGCCTTAAAGAGCTCGAAGTCGTGGACTGGCGGCTTTTGCATCAGCTTCTGCTTCAGTTTCTGCAGGAGGGAGATATGCTGACTGAGGCCGGGGAGATCACACTTCCCTCACTGAAACCTGCCGATTTTATCGATGCTGAAAAGTTTTCCAGCAGACTGGCCCTTTTTCTGCCCGGGCTTGCGGCTGATTTCAGCGTCAATCTGCTGCTGCTGCCCGGGCTGAGCAGGAGTATAAGCTCAGCTCTGCACGATCATCTGCCGAATTATCTTGGGTCTGAAAGGGGGGTTGACGGTCTGAAGTCCCTGTTAAAATCCGCTGCAGGTCTGCTTGAGGAGGGCCGGGTGGATGACGGGCTCTTACATAGATTGAACCCCCTCCTCTATGAGCGGATGTCGGCACTGGGGCTGGGCCATCTTCTGCAGCCTCTCCCTCAGGAGGATATCATCAGCTCACTGCAGGAGATCAGCAGCAGTCGGCTGAGCGATATTCTGCATGACTTCAGTGATGGACAGATAACAGATATGCTGGACAGGATTCTCGATATACCGGACTATCAGAACAGGTTAACGGATTTTTCTCTGGAGCTTCTGGAGGATAATCTCTCACTTCTGCTCGAGGACAGGATAAGTCAGGCTGTATCCGATAATCTTCTCGACCTCTCTGTGGAGGATATGAGGCGTGTTGTGGAGGAGTTTATGGGCAGGGAGCTCAAACCCCTGACCTATTTTGGCGGGCTGCTGGGTTTGATTGCCGGACTTTTGCTGGAGACCGCCGGGGGAGGTCTGATGGCAGCTGCCGGGGGGACGACCAGGCTGGGAATCTCTATGCTCGTCTATGGTCTGGTGGGTTTTTTAACAAATGTCACGGCCATACGCATGATATTTCGCCCCTATGGCGAGTACAGTTTTGCCGGCAGGCGCCTTCCCTTCACACCGGGGTTAATAGCCAGAAATCAAAAACGATTTGCCACCGCTCTGGGTGAATTTGTGGAGGAGGATCTCCTCAATCCCAGGCGCATGAGCAGACTCTTCCAGCAGAACCGCTCTCAGCTGGAATCTGTCCTGAGTGAGAGCCTGTCCCGTGATGATTACAGAAGCCTGCGCATGGTTCTCAGAATCAGCAGTGACAGTTTTGCGGCCAGACTGCAGAGACTGGCCAAAAATCAGCTGTCACAGAACTCATCCAGGGCCGGGGATCTGCTGGCAGCCGGCATCAGCAGTAATTTAACCGCCGGCAGATCACTGCAGAGATTCAGCACCATCATGGAGAATTATGCTGCCGGCAGGCCGGATGAATTTCGGGGGGCGCTGGCCAGAATTTTTGCTGGAGCAGGTGAGGCGGATATGAGCTTTGCCCGCCTCCTATCGGGATCAGATGGGGGGAAGACTGTCTTAAATCTTCTGGATCTGGACCTTTCAGAGCTAAGCCGGTCTTCTGACATCATAGCTGAGCTGATCACAGAGCTCACAGAAGCCCTGGGCACAGTCAGTGCTGAAGATCTGATCTCCCGCCCCCGTCAGAAACAGCTGGAGGAGTTCTTTCTGGCCAGGCTGCTGCAGTTTTTGCGCGGTGAGAAGCTGGGCGAGTTCTTGAGAAGCCTGGAAGATGATTTATTTGAAGGCTCGCTGCCCCAGGAGATTCTGGAGATTATGCCCGATCTGGTGAGTGATAACCTCTCCTCACTGCTGGATGTTATTCTGGAGCGGATAATCTCATTTTTATCAGCACACCGGGAGAATATCAAAGATATGGCAGCGGATATTGTGGAAGAAGAGATAGAGCGCTCCGAAGCTGAGGAGGGCCTTGTGGGCGGGCTTTTGATGAAGGGGGCCTATCGACTCACCGACGGGCGGGGAACTATCAGGGATATCATCGATGACCTAATAGATAACAGACTCCCACCCTATATGCAGCAGAGCCGGGAGGAGATCGGCAGCAAGCTGGAACCGGTGCTGGTGGAGGTGAGCGGGGAGATATCCCGGGAGCTTCTCTCGGACAGCGATCCTGCCGGCTGGGCCGAGCTGGCCGCGGAAATCTCGTCCCGCCCTGCTGTGGTGGAAAATCTGCAGCGATTTGTTCACCGCTTCAGCAGCCTGCTCTGGCGGATGGAATTCTCTCCCGCTGTTCTGCCCGGAGGATTTGAGAGAATCAGCTCCGGATTTCTGGCAGATATTGCCGCCGGTTTCAGGCCTGATTCCGACAAAGAAGCGGAAGCTGACAGGCTGCTGGCCGATCTGTTAGAAATACAGCTCAGAGCGATAAGAGAACAGCTGACACCGGCCCGGCTGCTGGCAGCTCTCACCGGCAGGCAGGGAGAAGATATGCGGGAAATAGAATCTCTGCTCACCGCGGGTGATGAAGATCTCATCCGGCCTGCCGCCGATTTTTTCAGCAGCACCGCCCGTTTTATTGAAATGCAGGAATCAGATTTACAGGATGTGCTCTCCTCACCACTGCTCTCAGAGGATATACTGGCCGAAGATATCGGGCAATGGCTCGATCAGATCGAACAGCACGATCAATTCAACAGCGATATTGAAACTGCACTGGCGGATTTTCTGCACAGGTCTTCCGCCCGTCTGCCCCGCTTTCTCTCACCGGCCACGGTTGATTTTGTGCTGGGAAGGATCAGTGAGGCCGGGCTGGATGGCCTTGAGATTCACTTCCAGAGTCTGCTGGAAGCCGTGGCCGTCAAGGAGACAGCTGTGAGAGAGGTGGAGGAGATGGATCCTGCCGCCATAGAGGAGCTATTCCAATCATTTGCCGGCAGGTATCTCAACAGGTTGAAGTTCTACGGTCTGTCAGGCTCCTTCTTCGGTCTGCTGGCTGAGCTCTTCACATTTATGACGCCAGGATGATGCAGGTCGAAAGCGGGGAGGAATTTTCCGGCGAGAGGAGAATATAATATATGGCTCCGGTCCTGGAGTCGGAGCAAAATTTTATGAAAATTTAAATTAAACTACAGGGGGGTTATTTATGGCCCATGAATTCAACTGGATAGGTCATGCCTGCTTTGAGATTACTCTGGATTCCGGCGAGAAAATTCTCGTCGATCCTTTCACTGAGGAGAATCCGGTGGCAGATACCGAACCTGAACCGGCTGATATAGTGCTCATCACCCATGATCATTTTGATCACATGGAGAACATAGGTGATCTGACGGCTGAGGATGGCACCGTCGTGGGACAGCCGGAGGTGCTGGCCAGGGTACAGGAGAATAACGGCGGTCTGAGTGAGGACAATCTGCTCAACGGCGGTATGGGTATGAATATTGGAGGAACCGTCACAGTGGGCGATGTTGACATAACAATGATCCAGGCCTTTCATTCCTCTGATGTGGGCAGTCCGGCTGCTTATCTTATCACCGCTCCTTCCGGTGAAGTATTCTATCATGCCGGAGATACGGGCATATTTGGGGGTATGAGAGAAATAGGAGAGCTCTACGATATAGATGTGGCCATGCTGCCCATAGGCAGCGTATTCACCATGGATCCCAAACAGGCTGCACTGGCCACCAGCCTGATCGATCCTGAAGTTGTGATACCGATGCATTATGGAACATTTGGCATTCTGGTTCCCGACAGTGATGAGTTTGAAAAGCTGGTCGCTGAGAGGGCACCATCTGTGGAGGTTGTAGCGATCTCTCCCGGAAAGAGCTGTCAGTACTGAGCACTGTATAACTCATGAGCCAGGAGCAAAATCCCCGGCCTCAGCCGGGGATTTTCTCTCTGAAAATTATCAGCCGGCGATAAGGATCACTATTCCCCACAGGGCTGCTGTGATGCCGGTGAAAAAGAACAAAAGCTGCATCTCAAAGAAGATGAGCAGAAACCCCAGCAGCAGTGGAGAGCTGGACATGCCCAGGTATTTGAGCGTATTGAAAAGTGAGATCACCGATCCCCGCAGTTTCTCCGGGGGCAGTCCGGTGATCCTGTCATATATGGTGGGGTTTAATATCCCCATACCGCTGCCGTAGATGATCATGCTCAGCAGGATCAGATAGCTTTCTTCAGGCCAGAAGGGCAGCAGCATAAAAGCCATGGCAATGAGGATAAATCCCAGAACAGTTCTTTTTCTCCAGCCTATAATTCCGGCAAAAAAGCCTGCTCTGCTGGCAAAGATGGCTGAGATCAGCCCCTGCAGGGAGAGGGACAGCCCGGAAAAAATCTCACCCAGGCCGTGCACCTGAAATATATAGACGGGCAAAAATGTGACCATGGCGTAGAGGAAAAAATAGGCGGCAAAGGATTGCAGGAGCACCAGACGTATTTTTTCCAGTTTAAGTATGTTAAAAAGAGATACAAGATGCTGGCGGAGCTTGTTAAGAGAGATTTGACCGGTTGATGCGGCAGTTTCCGGAAGTTTGAAAAAGAAGATGAGGGCCAGGACCAGCGAGAGCGCGTATACCATGAAAACCAGCCGCCAGTCAACAGCAGCCAGAAATCCCCCCAGCGAAGGTATGATTACAGCTCCAAGTGATATCGTGCCGGTGAGAAATCCCATATATTTTAGCCGCTTTTTTCCCTGAAAACAGTCGCCTATAACAGTCATGGCAATGGGGATCAATCCCGCTACACCTATGCCCTGCAAAAAGCGCCAGCCCAGGAGTATGGAGAAAGTGGGAGCCAGACTGCTGCCTATTCCGGCTGTGCCGTCTATTATAAGGCAGACGAGCGCTGTGCGCCTTCTGCCCACGGTATCTATGAAATAGCCTATAAGAGGCAGGCTTATAGCTGCAGAGATGGTGTATACGCTCAAAATGAGTCCGAGCTGTTCCTCCGGCGCTGAAAAGGCAGACCCTATGGCTGGAAGCCCCGGGGCTACAAGCCCGCCTCCCATCACGCCAAAGGCCCCCATTATCATTATAAATGCCAGAAGTGGGCCTGAAATCTGTTTGTTTTCCTGTGATAGCATAGGGGAAAACTCCTCCTGTCTGCTATTCCTCTGTCCTTAATAATATTTGAGATTGAATCTATTTGTCCTGTTATAGATGGAGTCAATTTTCACAAAAATTCTCATAAATGAGAGGGTGCATATTACATGGAACCTGAATACAGAGATTTCTACGAACTGCAGAAAGCCAGAAGATCTGTCAGCAATTTTGATCCTGATAAACATGTTGATGATGAACTGCTGGAAAAGATTATAGAGCAGGCGGCACTGGCCCCCTCCAGTTTTAACCTCCAGCCCTGGCGGATACTGGCGGTCAAAAGCCAGGAGAAGCGCCAGGAGGTATATGATACGGGGGCCTGTGAACAGGAAAAGGTGCTCAAAGCGCCAGTTCTTCTGGTGGTTTTAGGGGACCGGAAGGGCTATAAGCGCTATAATCCCATGTGGGATGTTAAGAAAGATCTGGGTAAACTTGATGAGGATAGTGTGCAGAATATTATTGAGAGCGTCAGCAATGGAGTATATGGCACAGATGATAAGGAGCTGGGATTTGCCGTGCGCAACAGCTCGCTGATGGCCATGAGCATCATGTATACCGCCAAGTATTACGGTGTAGACACTCATCCCATGATAGGATTTTCTCCTGAAAAGATCAAAGAGCTCTTCGATCTCTCTGACAGCATGGAGGTTACGGTGCTGATATCTCTGGGTTATTTCGATGAAAGCGCTGAACTCTCCCCCCGTGAGACCAGGCTTTCCTATGATGAGATCGTGGAGGAATATTAAGCATTTGTGTAAATTTTGCTTTAAAATGGAATAATTTATTGACAAAAATCAACTTTTGTGATTTAATATACTTAATATGTATCAGGGCTGCAGCCGGCATATAAATCCACTTCTAAAATGGGTATTTTAGCTGTGAATTTGATGATCGAACTGCCGCCCATCAGTAACTGCGGGGGGGTGAGAAAATCAAATTTTATCGAAGTTGTGCAACTGTGGTCGACCGGAAAGGCAGAATCAAAATACCCGATTTTATCCTGCAGAATCAGGATATCAACCCCGATGATTCACTGGAAGCGGTCTTTCGAGAGGAAGAGATAGTTCTGAAAAAGGCAGAGTTTAACTGCTATTTCTGTTCCGAATCCGGAGCGGAGAGTGTGATGCGCGGCAGGGCGATCTGCACGGCATGTGGTGATGAATTGAAAAATCTGGCCAGGGAAAATTGAGCTCTGTTTAAAACACATATAGAATCAGCAGGCAGAGAACTCCCGGTTTCTATAACGGGAGTTCTCTGCCGTGAAGGCAGGTGTCTGCAATAAAAAATTTTTCCCCCCGCAGATTGCAGTTGAGCATAGCCGATTTTGACATACCTGAGGATATAAAAGAGTTTCTGCGCGATAATACAGACAGAGTCTGGATTGTGGGCGGTGCTGTCCGGGATCTCATCCTGGGCAGAAAGCCGGCAGATTATGATTTTCTGCTCACAGATGTGGCAGAGGAGGAGATGGATGATCTGCTCGGCCGGGCGGAAAGAGCCGGGGATCATTTTCCGGTTTATCTCTGGCAGGGTGTGGAGTTTACGCGGACTTCTTCTTCCTCCCCCTGGTCAGATCTCAAAAGGCGGGATTTTACCATCAACAGTCTGGCTGTTAAGCTCGCCGGGGGAAGAATTTATGATCCACAGGGAGGGTTTTATGATCTGGAAAATAAACTTCTACAGCCACTGCCCGGCGCTTTTTCCCGCGATGCCCACAGATTCTACAGGGCGCTCCGCTTCAGCTCACAGCTGCCGGAGTTCGATCTGACCGAACACTGTTACAATAAACTGGCAGACATGGAGGAGAGAGCTCTGGCAGGGATTTTTCCGGAGAGGGTGGCAGAGGAGTTCAAAGATGTTCTGATGGCTGAGTGCGGAGAGAGGTTCTTTTTTCTGCTGGATGAGCTGGATATATCTTCACCACATTTCAGCTGGCTTGAAACGGATCTTCAGAGATCTTTGCAGAGATGGCGGGCAGTCAGGCATCTCTCAGGCCGTCCCAAACTGCTCTTTGCCGCCCTGGCACTCGACGCAGCTTCTGAAAAAGAGCTGCAGGAGGTGCATGATGTTCTGCCACTTCCTAAAAAATGGTATAGAGCGGCTGAGCTGGCAGCAAAAGCAGTGGAGAAAGTCAGGAACTGGCAGGAAATCTCCCCCGCCGAACTGGCCGAAACACTGGCCGGGCTGAAAACCGATATTCTCAATCTGCAGGAGTGTGTGCTGCTGGCCCGTGCTTCCTCCCGGAGCCGAGAGGACTTTCGCAGTCCGGAGCAGGAGCAAAGGTATTATCATCAGCTTCTGGCACTCCACCGGGCCCTGAGTGATGCTGTGAGGGGCCAGGACCTCCTAAACCAGTTGCGGGAAGGGCCGGAACTGGGAAGAGAACTGCTGCAGAGGCGAAAGAAATGGCTGGAGAGAAACAGAGAAGAGTACCATAAGATATAAATTCTGCCACCGGCCTGTAAAATTTGGCTTTGATATGATAAAATAGCTTTGAGCAAAAATGCGGGTCTGGAGGGGATCGATGTTGTCAGCAGCAGAACTGATTATAAATCTGGTTTTGGTGGCCTTTATTTTTGCCCTGGTCTGGTATCTTCTTTCTCTGAGGGGCCTGAAAAAAAGAGGGGAGTATACAGAGGAGAGGCGTTCACAGCTGAGGAGAGAGACCATAAAAACCACTGTGATTTTTGCCGTCTTCTACCTGATTTTACAGCTGATCTGGCAGCTGAACTGAGAGATTTTTTATTAATCCGGTAAGAAGACTTGATTTTTTGTGCCCTATTATGTTATTTTTATAACGAAAACAGAGGGCAGAGTGGAAGGAGCATGTCATAATCCAGCCAGGAGGAGGCATTAGCCAAGATGAAATTCAACGAAAAGGGCAGAATGATAATACTGTCAGCAGTCACAGCAGGTCTGGTATTTATCTTTATGCTATTCTCCCCCCTGATTGCGTCTGCAGAGGATTCAGTCCCTGTCGATGAAGACTGGCTGCAGGAGGCTGTGGGCGGGATTGATATAGATCAGGTGGAGCTGGTGGAGAGTGCCGAAGATTACGGACTGCCTCTTTTATATCTGGAGAATTATCTGGCGAATATTCTGCCTGATCTGGCAGAGCCCGGCAGATATCTAATCGACTCTGACTCCCGGCCCGAGGGTCTCTTTCAGGTTGAAGATTTTGAGCAGCTGGAAAAACAGTTTGAAGAACAGCCTGAGAATTGGGAGGAAGAAGACGAGTGGGTCTGGGAATTTGCCGATGAAGAAAGATATGTGGAGATTGTGCTCACAGCCGAGATGATTGATTATGTGGAAGAACCGGGCATACCGATGGTCAGCAGGATCATCTTTGATCTGGAGTATGCTGCTCCTCATCTCGACATAACAGGCACTGTGAGGGTGAGGGATGATATCGATGATGTCGATATGATTCTGGAAATGGAGAACAGACAGGCGAATATAACCAGCATAAACACAGATGTAAATTTTGATCTTATCAATAGAATAGAGGAAGACCTCAGATTTACAGGCAGACTGGAGCTGCCCGGGGCCAGCATAGAGGGGGAACATCGTTTTCTCTTTACGGAGAGACCCAGAGATCTGCCCCGGGTTCAGCCTCTTTATCTCGATGAATATATTTTAAGCGGCTTTTTCTCGTCCTCAAACTTTGCTCTGGAAGGTGACCTGTGGCTCTGTACGGAATCAGTGGTCATGAACGGCTATACGGTAATTAATTGATTGAGAATTTCATCCCATCATGATCCGACATCAGGATTACGCAGTAAATATTCATCATACAGGCTGGAATTGAAAGGAGGGCTAAGATGCCGCAGGATCCTGACTTAGTTGTGACCGATGCTCCTCATCTCATCACAGATGGGGACAGCACAGATCTGGTAATGATCGATGTAATACTGGCGCTGATTCCAGCCTCGCTGGCCAGTATTTATCTTTTCGGCATGAACTCAGTTCAGATTATTCTGGCTGCTGTTATAGCAGCTGTTCTGGTCGAATCAGTTATTATGCAGAGGCTGGGAAGTCTGCGCGAATTTTTTGATGACGGCAGTGCTGCTGTAACGGGACTGCTGCTGGCTTTAACGCTGCCACCTGATATATCACCGCTTCTGGCAGCTGTCGGAGCAGCCCTGGGTATCCTGCTCGGAAAACTCATGCTGGGAGGTCTGGGCAATAATATATTCAATCCCGCACTTGTGGGCAGGGGCATAATGCTGGCTCTGTGGCCGGCCTCCATGACCACCTTTGTCGATCCGGTGGAAGGAGTTACGGCTGCCACTCCCCTGGCAGGTGCTGAGTTCAGCTACTGGAATATGTTTCTGGGTAATATCCCCGGCAGCCTGGGTGAAACCTCTGCCCTACTTCTGCTGCTTGGCGGTCTCTATCTCTTTATTAGAGGCAGAATTGGATGGAGGATACCGCTGGGATATATGGGCACAGTGGCCATACTTGCACCGCTCTTCGGTGCCAACCCGCTTTTTCATCTTCTCAGCGGTGGATTGATCCTGGGAGCGCTGTACATGGCCACTGATATGGTTACATCTCCGGTTACAGCCAGGGGCAGATTGATCTTCGGCGTGGGCTGCGGTCTTTTCACTATCGTGATCAGGCTCTTTGCCACACTGCCCGAAGGTGTAACATATGCGATTTTGATAATGAATGCTCTGGTACCCCTGCTGGACAGATTTTTCCGGCGCAGAGCATTCGGGGAGGTAGAATAGGATGGATGTCAGAGGCCAAAAATTTTCGCTGGGTATATTTATCGTAGCCATAACAGTCGTTATATCCATTCTGGTCTTATCATATGCCCGGACAGTTACCGAGCAGCTGGTCGTAGAAGAGGATGTGCCCGAGGAGATGCGGGGGCATCTGGTGCAGATCTATGACGAGGATGCCACCTTCTCGGAATTTGAATATGAGGACAGGATGTTCTATGTGGTTCGGGAGGGTGGAAATGTCATAGGGATGGCCCATATAGCTGTCGGCGCCGGCTATGGCGGTGATATGGAAGTTCTGGTCGGCATGGACGATGCGGCCAATATAATCGGCATTAACGTCATAGAGCATTCAGAGACCCCCGATCTCGGTGATAGAGTGCTCGAAGACGATTTTAAGGATAGGTTCGTCGGTCTGGGCTATAATGATCCCATTGAGATCGGTGAGGACATCGAGGGCCTTACAGGTGCAACTGTTTCGGCAGAGGCCATGGCTGATGCTGCCAGAGAAGCTGTCGATCTGACCTTCACAGCCCTGCGCTCTGGAGAGTATTAAGTGGAGGAGGAATGCAATATATGAATCTGTTCAGTTCGGAATTCTGGCAGGAATCCAGAATAATGCTGGTTTTGGTGGCGCTGGCTCCGGCTCTGGGGGGAGCAACAGGAATTCGCAATGCTCTCTGGCTCAGCGGTCTTACCCTGCTGGCGATAATTGGAGCCGGGCTTGTAAATGTAGCTCTAAAGGGTGTAATAACACCGGGAGCGAGAACCCCCTTTACTGTTGTGGTAACCATAACCCTGATATCACTATTTCAGATATATCTTTCCATTGTGGACTCGGCCCTGCTGGAGGAGCTGGGAGTCTATCTTCCCCTTATTACAGTCAATATACTGGTTCTGAGGCAGTCTGTGCTTTTCGAAGCCGAAGATGTCAGCAGTGAATTCAGAGGCAGCATCTGGCTGGGCTTTAAGTTTGCTCTGCTGCTTATCTTCATCGGAGGCCTGCGCGAGCTCTTTCTCACCGGAGAGATTACTGGCGCTGAGATCTTTGCCCGCGACATATCCTTTTTCGGCGAGCCCGGTGGTTTTCTCATAGTGCTGGGTGCGCTGGTGGCTCTCTATAAGGCTGCTTTTTCCGGCTCTGCTGCTGACGGGGAGGTAAGTTAGTATGGGAGAACTTCTTTATATACTGCTGGGAGGAGTTTTCTGGAACAACATAGTGCTGACACACCTGCTGGGGCTGATGCCCTTTCTGGTGGAAAGAGAGAGCTCTCTGCAGAAGACGGCCGGCATGGGTTTTATGACCACTATTTTGCTGGTCGCTGCTGCCCTTTTCACATTTATAATCTATGATGTTATATTGGTCCCGCTGGGGCTGACCTATCTCAACAATCTTGTTCTCATACTGCTTCTGCTCGTGCTGGTTATTTTCATGCAGATGAGGCCGCAAAATTCTTCCCGGGACAGGGCCTGGCATTTTTACCTGCCGGATGTGTTCTTTAATACAGCGGTGTTTGGCATGCTGCTTCTCCAGGTGGCGGAATGGGATACACTTGTGGAGGCAGTTGTCAGTGCAGCCGGCGTTGGCCTGGGCTTTGCCATTCTGCTCATAATTGTGGACAGCATAAATGATCGTGTGGAAAAACTGCCGGTGCCGGAGTGGCTCAAGGGAGTTCCCATACAGCTGATAATACTGGGAATTCTGGCCCTGGCGGTATCCGGCTTTGATGGAATTTAAAGGTGAGCCATACGGAGGTGGCGGATAATGTCTGAAGATCTGAATTCAGATGTGAACTCAAATGAGATATCGGATTATGAGGAAAAGTCCTTTGAAAAAGGGCTCTATATTCCTCATCACAAGGAATATACCAATGATAAGGAGATAACCAGACTTTCCTGGCCTGACAGGGTTATTCTTCCCCTCAATCAGCATATCGGGGAGACGGTAGAACCCGTGGTTGAGGTGGGGGAAGAGGTGAAAAGGGGGCAGCTGATAGGCGAGCTGGATGAATTCTGGTCCGCTCCTGTCCATGCCAGTGTCAGCGGTGAGGTGACTGCCATTGAGGAAAGGCCTGCAGCCGGAGGTGAAGAGATACTTTCGGTTGTGATCGATGCCGGGGAAGAACAGCCGGAATATCAGTGTGAGGAGAGTGTAAACTGGCAGGATCTCGGCATCCAGGAGATGAAGGATATGCTGAAAGAATACGGCATCGTCGGTATGGGCGGAGCCGCCTGTCCCACCCATATCAATGTCAGCACCGATGATCCTGTGCCCCATCTGATATTGAACGGGGCGGAGTGTGAACCATTTCTAACCTGTGATCACCGCATGATGGTGGAATGGGCGGATAAGCTGATAGAGGGGGCCCGGATTCTGTTCAAAATCATCAAGGCCGAGAAGTGTCACATAGGGGTCGAGACCAACAAACCCGATGCCATCGAAGTTCTCAGGGATAAAATTTCTGATCTGGACAATTTTGAAGTTGTGCCTCTCGATACAAAGTATCCCCAGGGCTATAAGAAGAGCATGATCAAAGCTATCACCGGCAAAGAGCCTCCCATGGGTGCCAGGTCGGCTGATGTGGGCTGTATTGTGCGCAATATAGGCACCACCATCGCCATATATGAAGCTATCGCCAGAAAAAAACCCCTTTTCGAGAGGGTGGTTACCGTCAGCGGACCTCACACAGTCCCCGAAGCCGGAAATTATCTCATGCCGGTGGGAACCCCGGTGCGGCATGTTCTGGAGGCCACGGGTGTAGACGTGGGGGCTATATCCGGACACAAGATAATCATGGGAGGGGCCATGACCGGTACTGCTATCGGCAGTCTGGATGTTCCCGTAACGAAGAGTGACACCGGAGTGCTGCTCATACCGCCGGAGATGGCACATCTCGGTCCGGGAGAGCAGGAGAAGGCCTGCATACGCTGCGGCAAATGTGTGAGTTCCTGCCCCATGAAGCTCTATCCCCATGAACTGAGCCTGGCCGCCAGAGCCGGCGAATATATGGATGCGGAAAAACTGCATGCCACAGAATGTGCTGAATGCGGCATCTGCACTTTTGTCTGTCCTTCGATGCGCACTGTGGCCGAATCCATAATGGAAGCCAAACCACACGCCAAAAAGATCAGAAGAAACAAAGACTGAATATAAAAAAGTTATATAGTTTATATATCTAAGCCGGCATCTCATCTGTGATGATGTCGGCTTATGAATTTTAACATATAATTTTGCTGAGAATTCTGTTCTGTGGGCAGGAATCAGGCCTCTTAACCAGAATAATTATTAAAAAGAAATGGGAGTATCTTTTATGAAAAGCCGCATCAGCAGCATCAGCAATACAATAAATGAAGTTGTTTCTTCCCGGCCGGATGCTGATCCGGTTCCTGAGGTTAAAGGTGGAGAGGGCAGAGACGGTTATTCCCGGGATGGGGATGCTCTGGTCCTTTCCGAGCTGGCCAGAAAACTCCATCAACTCATGGAAATTCTGGAAGAAGAGGGGCTGAGCGCTGAAAATGAGGGCTTTCATTTTATCATGGAAAAATTCCTGGAAAACCCGGAAGTTTATGAGGTGAGAAATTTTGTCTATACGCTGATAGAGGTCCGGGAGATGGAATCGGAATGTTTTCGCGAAATTCTGCGACAGGCCCGTCATCTTCAGGCAGAGGAGCATAATCCCAATCTATGGCTGGGAATTCTGACCCGTCTTTCTCCCCGTGAGGTAGTGAGCTTCAACAGAGTGACTGCGGAAATTTTTACCCGGCGGAATAGAGAGGATTTTGTCAGCGAGCTGGTGGCCTTTCTGGAGGAAGTCAGGAAAATCTTAAATGAATTTCAGCATGATGGAGTTGAGAAGCGCTGTGAAAAAATTGAGCAGGCGCAAATTTCAACAGGGTAGCATTTTGCATATTTAATAACTTTTATTACCGAAGTATCATAAAATAGTATAATATTACTGTATTTTTAGATTGTAAAAGGTCCTGCTTTGATGTTAAGATGTGTATATGGAGAGTATATTTATCCTGGTTTTGATCTGTGTATGATTTGTGCCTAAAGATTGGTTTGAGCAGCTGCAAAAGCTTGCTTTTTGTTTTATTTTTTTATTGTTTTTTGATGGAGGCCTTCTACATAAATGTTCGGGTCGGGTTCATAAGTCTATAAGGGAAAGAGGAGGTGCTCTGGAATTTGAATTCAGTGCTGATAGTTGATGATGCTTCCTTTATGCGGCTCAATCTCAAACAGATACTGGAAGAGGATGAATACGAAATTGCAGGAGAAGCTGAGAACGGCAGAGAGGCTGTGGAAAAATACCAGAGTCTGGAGCCTGATATTGTCACCATGGATATCACCATGCCGGAGATGGATGGACTTGAGGCTATCAAGGCTATCAAGGATATAGACCCCGGGTCAAATATTGTGGTGGTCAGCGCTATGGGCCAGCAGAAGATGGTCATCGAGGCTATAGAAGCTGGAGCCGAGGATTTTATCGTCAAACCCTTCAAGGATGAGAGGGTGATCGAAGCCCTGAAAAAGGTTGACTGAACTGCTTAGCTTTTTATGACTGATGTGTTATAATTTGTGAAATAAGTTTTTAGCAGCATGAAAACAAACACAAAATCTGCAACCGGGGGCCTGGTCTTATGGATGATTACATAGGTATGCTCGAAGCAGGTATGGAGGGAGCTTCCCGCCGGCAGGAGGCTCTGACAAATAATATTGCCAATGTCGACACACCCGGATACAAACGTGAGGATGTGGAATTCAAAGGGATGCTGGCGGAAAAGGCCGGCTCAGATAATATCGGAGGCGAAAGCCTGCAGAGGACCAATCCCCGACATCTATCCGGGAGGCGGGGTGATACTGCCGGAGATAATTTTGCTCATTTTAGAGAAGAGGGGACCTCGCTCCGCCATGATGAAAACAATGTCGATATCGAACGGGAAATGGCTGAGATGGCCAAAAACGAGCTCTATTTCAATACCGTCGCCCAGCAGCTTGATGCTAAATTTAACAATCTGCAGACGATTATGGACAGGAGCGGATAACAATGTTTGAAAATATCAACACCAGTTCCTCGGGTTTGACCGCCCAGAGAACCCGTATGGATATAATCTCTGATAATATTGCCAATGTAAATACCACCCGCACACCGGAGGGAGAGCCCTATCGGCGAAAGATGCCTGTATTCAGCAGCCGTGATGATGAGACAGCCCCCTCCTTTTCAAATTTTATCAGAGGCAGATTGAGAGCTGGCTCTTCCCGCACCGGAGGGGAACGGGGTGTGGAGATAACGGAGATAGCTGAAGACGAAAGCCCCTTTAAAACAGTCTATGAACCCGAACACCCTGATGCCGATGAGGAGGGCTATGTGGAAAAGCCCAATGTGGATATAACGATGGAGATGGTCGATATGATAGATGCCTCCAGAGCCTATGAGGCCAATATCAATGCCATGGATACCAGCACAGATATGGCGATGAGAGCGCTTGATATCGGAGGAGCTTAATTTCGTGCCGCCAGTATAAGAGGAGTGATATTTTATGGAGCCGATTGCGGATGGGCTGGAACTGCTTTCCAGTCCGGATGCCACGGAACAGACCGGTGTGAAAAGTGACCATCCTGTGGAAGATTTTGCAGATCTGATCTCTGATAACCTGAATGAGGTCAATGAACTGGAGAGAGAAGCGGAGGATCTGAGTGAGCAGTTTGCTCTGGGTGAGATCGATGATGTACATAAAGTTACAGTGGCGACGGAGAAGGCTCGCCTTGCCCTGCAGTTGACCACAGAAATTCAGAACCGGGTTGTTGAAGCTTATGATGACATAATGAGAATGCAGATATAGTGAGGTATTTTTATGATGCGTAGAATCAAAGAATTTTTAAATCAGCTCCAGGAGCTGTGGAATAAACTGGATACCAGGGCTAAAATTGTCATCGGGTCAGCCTCTGTGGTGGTATTTACGGGGCTGATATTTCTGGTGTTCGTGCTGGGAGACCCGAATTATCAGCCTATATATGAAGATTTAACCCCCGAAGATGCCAGTGCCATAGTCGATGAGCTGGAGAATAGAGGTGTGAGCTACCGCCTCCAGGATGGAGGCGGGACAATTCTCGTCCCCTCAGAGCATGTTCACGATATGCGCCTGGCTCTCGCCGGGGAAGATCTCCCCACCTCAGGACAGGTGGGGTTCGAGGTTTTTGACGACGTTCAGTTTGGCACCACCGATTTTGAACGAAGGGTCAATCTATATCGGGCCATGGGGGGCGAGTTGAGCCGCTCCATAGAGACGATGGATGTTATCAGCACTGCCAGAGTGCAGATCACCGCTCCCGAGGAGAGTCTTTTCATCACAGAGGAGAGGCCTGCTGAGGCCTCGGTGATGATAGACCTGGAATCAGGTCAGCAGCTATCATCCCATCAGGCCCGGGCCATTGGAGATCTTGTTGCCAGCGGCGTGCCCGATCTGCAGCTGGAAAATGTGACTATAGTTGACACAGCCGGCAATCTGCTCTCACCTGATAATATGGGTGAAGATGATAACTTTCGCCAGGCCCAGGATATAAGCTCCACACAGCGTGAGATGGAAAGGGAATATGAGGAAAATTTGAGAGAGCGGCTTAATGCCATGCTGACGAGGATACTGGGCCCTGATAATTTTACGGTGCAGGTCCAATCCAGAATGGATTTTGACCTCAGAGAAAGAGAGTCTCATACATATCTGCCCATAATAGATGAAGAAGGACTGCCCAGAAGCCGGGAGGAACTGCGGGAGATATATCACGGTGGTGATGTCCCTGAAGACGGCGGTGCGCCGGGCACAGCCTCCAATATACCCGGTTATCTATCTGCCGAAGATATGGAGGAAGAAGGTTTTTACGAGCGCACGGAGGAGACGATTAATTATGAGATGGATGAAGTCATAGAACGGGAGGAGTTTGCTCCCGGAACTATTGAACAGCTTTCCGTATCTGTAATGGTTGATGAAGAGATGGGGGAAGACGAGCTGCTCGTACTGGAAGAATCAATACAGGCTGCTGCAGGTTTTGATGCTGAACGCGGTGATACGGTAAATGTTTCCTCACTGGAATTTGACAGAACAATAGAGGAAGAAATGGCCGCAGCCCGGGAGAGAGAGGAAGCTGCCCGCCGCCGACAGTTTCTCATCTACAGCGGCTTGATCGTGGGAATTCTGCTTCTTGCTCTTCTGACTGTTTTCCTGCTACGACGCAGAGGCCGCCAGGAGAAGAGGGCGGTACCTGAAGGAGCCAGAGTGGATATGATGGTTGAGGAAGAGGAAGAAGAAGAAATTGAACTGCCTGATGAGGAGCTTTCAGAAGATGAGAAAAAGGTGCGCAAGATGCGTGAAGAGCTGCATGAAATGGCAGAGGATCAGCCCGAGGAGATGGCGGAGCTGATAAAAAGCTGGCTGATGGAGGAATAAGAGGTGATTTTCATTGCCCGGAAATAGAATCAATGGCAGGAAAAAAGCTGCTATACTGCTGGTATCAATGGGTTCAGATGTGTCTGCCAGCATATTTGAGCACCTATCCGATGAGGAAATAGAGGAGCTGACGCTGGAGATTGCCAATCTCCAGGAAGTTGACCAGAGCATAAAACAGGATGTGGTGGAGGAATTTTACCAGCTGGCACGTGCCCAGGATTATATAGACCGCGGTGGCATTCAGTATGCCCGGGATGTTCTGCAGAAGGCCGTTGGTGAGGAGAGGGCCAGAGATATTCTGGGACGTCTTACGGCTACACTGCAGGTGCGTCCTTTCGATGCCATTCGGAAGACCGATCCCACTCAGCTGATAAACTTCATTCAGGACGAACATCCTCAGACAATAGCGCTGGTACTGGCCTATCTCAATCCCCAGCAGGCTGCAGAGGTTTTGGGTTCACTCCCCGGGGAAATACAGACTGAAGTCTCCATGAGGCTGGCCACCATGGACAGGACCTCACCTGAGATAATAAAAGATGTTGAGGATATTCTGGAGCAGAAACTGTCCTCGGTCGTCACAGAGGAATACGCCCGGGCCGGCGGAATAGAATCCATAGTCGATGTTCTCAACAGTGTCGACAGGGGCACCGAGAAGAATATACTGGATGAAATGGAGCAGGAAGATCCGGAGCTGGCAGAGGAGATAAAACAGCGCATGTTCGTATTTGAGGATCTCACGCTTCTTGACGATCAGGCCATTCAGCTCACACTGCGCCAGGTTGAGACAGATGATCTGGCACTGGCCCTCAAAACTGCCAGCGATGAGGTGGAAGAGAAGATACTGAGCAATATGTCTCAGAGGGCTGCCGATATGCTGCAGGAAGATATGGAGTATATGGGTCCGGTCAGAATACGCGAGGTAGAAGAAGCCCAGCAGCGCATAGTCAATGTGGTCAGAGAGCTGGAGGAGAGCGGCGAGATAGTCATTGCCCGCGGTGGGGAGGAAGAGATCATTGTCTGATTCTGATACCAATATCATAAAATCTTCAAAAATAACCGGTGAATATCGTCTCAGTGAGAAAGAAGCCCGCCAGAAGAAAAAAAAGCGGGAAGAGAAAGACCAGGAGCGAAAGCAAAACATGAAGAAAGAGATTCAGGATGAGAGGGATAGGATACTGCAGAGAGCCCGGGAGGAAGCAGAGGAGATAGTTGGAGAAGCAGAAAAAGAAGCTGAGGAGATAATAGAGGAAGCCCGTAAAAAAGCTGAAGACATAAAGGATAAAGCCAGAGAAGAGGGGAAAAATGAAGGTTTTGAAAAGGGTTATCAGGAAGGCGAGCAGGAGATCAGAGAGGAGATAAGGGCTGAGCATGAAGACCGGCTTAAAGCCCTGGAGAAGGCGGTGGAGAAGGCCGAGGCTGAGCTAAAGGAGGAGCTGGAGCGCATACCCGATAAAGTCGTCGATCTCTCCCTGCAGATTTCCGAACGCATCGTCCAGAGATCTCTGGAGATAGAGCCCGGGCTGATAATACCTGTAGTTGAGGACTGTCTGCAGGAAGTGGGTTTAAACCAGAACAGTCTAAAAATCAGGGTTAATCCCGGACTCGATGAATACCTGGCCGAATTGAAAAATTCTCAACCGGGTAATACCGATATAGAAATAGTCCCTGATCCCGGGCTGGAGCCGGGAGATTGTCTGGTGGAGACTGATTTTGGCGGTCGAGATGCTACCATCCAGAACAAGCTCAACCAGCTGGAAAAGCAGCTCTATAATGGCAGTGGATATAAGAGGTGATCGGTCTTTGCATTTAGAGCAGGTGGATTTTGACGGGCTTTCCCGGCGCGTAAGGGAGGCCAGAATAAAGAGCAACTTCGGTTACATAACTCGGGTTGTGGGACTGATAATAGAATCTCAGGGTCCTGAGGTCAGCATAGGTGAAATATGCCATATAAAAAATCATGATGAGCCCATTAAAGCTGAAGTTGTGGGCTTTGAGGACAATAAAGTTCTGCTCATGCCCATCGGTGATATTGAAGGTGTAAATCCCGGAGCCAGGGTGATGGCTACAGGCGAGAAGTTTACAATTAATGTGGGCGAGAGAATGCTGGGCACCGTTCTCAATGGTCTGGGCCAGCCCCGCCGGGGAGAGATAAAAAATCAGCAGGAGCTGCCCGAAGCCCCTGTAATCAGCGATCCTCCGGATCCCCTGACAAGACAGAGGATAACCGAGCCGTTAAGTCTGGGCATAAGGTCGATAGATGGTCTTTTAACCTGTGGTCGGGGCCAGAGAATAGGAATATTTGCCGGCAGCGGAGTTGGTAAGAGTACTCTGCTGGGCATGGTGGCCCGAAAAGCTGAAGCAGACATAAATGTTATCGGACTTATCGGTGAGCGCGGTCGGGAGGTCAGGGATTTCATAGAAAAGGATCTTGGTGAAGAAGGCCTGAAAAAATCCATCATTGTGGTGGCGACCTCTGATGAACCGGCTCTGGTTAGATTTAAAGCCGCTCAGGTCACCACCGCCATTGCCGAGTATTTTCGAGATAAGGGTCAGGATGTGCTGTTGATGATGGACTCTCTGACCAGAGTTGCCAGAGCTCTTCGTGAGATAGGTCTGGCTGTAGGTGAACCTCCTGCTACACGGGGATACCCGCCTTCAGTCTTCAATAGACTGCCCCGGCTTTTAGAGAGAACAGGAGCAGGTGTGGAGGGCACAATCACCGCCCTTTATACAGTTCTGGTCGAGGGCGATGATTTTAATGAGCCTGTTTCAGATACAGTCAGGGCTATACTGGATGGCCATATAGACCTTTCCCGTGATCTGGCTTCACGGAACCACTACCCCGCTGTTGATGTGCTGAGCAGTGTCAGCAGGGTTATGCCCGATATAGTCGAAGATGAGCACCAGGATGCCGCAGGGGAATTTAAAAAGCTGCTGGCAGATTACAGAGAATCCGAGGATCTGATCAACATAGGTGCCTATGAAAAGGGGAGCAATCCGGATGTGGATAGAGCCCTGGAGAGAATAGATGAAATAAATGAATTTTTACAGCAGGATGTAGAAGAGTCTGCGAAGTTCACAGATACCATTGCCACCTTAAAGGATATAGTCAGCTGAGACAACAAGCGGGGGGTTAGTCGATGAAGGAGTTTGATTTCAATCTTGCCAAGGTCCTCAAAGTTAGAAGTATAAGGGAGGAGATGGCCCGGCTTGACTATCTTCAGGCCCGCCAGCAGGCTGACAAGCTGGAAGATGAGGTGGAGGGCCTCATAACAAGCCAGAAACGGGTTTATAACCATTTAAGAGAACAGGGTAATATAGACCCCGCTCAGGCCCTGCGGGCGCGCAAATTCCTGCAGCATAACCGCTCTGAAATAGAATCACTGCAGAAGGAGCTGACCCGGCAGCAGGAAGTGGTCGACGAGAAGCAGGAGAAGCTCAAAGAGAGGGCCAGGCGCAGGCAGGCGCTGGAAAAATTGAAAGAGAACAAGGCGGAAGAATATTACCGGGAAATGCAAAAGGAAACACAGAAGCGCATTGATGATATAGCCCAGCACAGGCTGGAGGAAGATGCTGATGGTATACTTTCCGGGTGAGGAGGCGCTTAGATGTTTCGCAAGATAGTATTTGTGGGGGTTATTCTCTCCTTACTGGCGATCATATCAATAATAGGTTTGAATTATTTTGGTATTATCTCTGCACGAACATATGTGGAGGATATAGTAACCGGTCTGCCTGTATTTGAGGACTATCTGCGCACAGGAGAGCAGTACTTTGAACTTGAGGAAGAACACGGGGAACTGCGCAGGGATTATGAAGAGATGCGTGAGGATTATCAGAAGCTGCAGGCTGAACACGAAGAACTCAGAGATGAACTGGAAACGGTAAGGTCTGAGAAGGAAGAGCTGGAAGAGCTCTATGAGGATATGCGCGAAGAGGAGATGTCGCGGGAAGAACGCCTGCAGAAGCTGGTTGATATCTACTCCAATATGGCTGCCATGCAGGCAGCAGAAATTTTTGAGACCATGAATCAGGAGCTGGCAGTTGCCATACTGGCTGAGATGGAAGATCGCGATGCAGCCGAGCTGCTGGAGAATCTGCCGGCTGAAATGGCGGCAGAGCTCTCAGCAGAATTACAATAGATCACTGGAATGTCAATAGTTTAAAAAACGGCTGAAATCTTTGGGAAAGGGGGTGAATAGATGTCCACAGGAGCTATGGCAGGCCTGATGCAGAATCTGGAAGGAACCCGGTTAATGCAGGCTGCAGATGATCATGATCTGTCTGAGGTCGGAGGTGATGGCACTTCTGAGGAAGTGGATGATTTCGCCGCCCTCCTTGCCGTTCTGACCTCTTCGGAAGAGGGCGAGGAAGCAGGTCTGATTGAGATGCTGATGGGTGAGAATGAGGAGATTGATCTGAGCGAACAGGAGGCTCACCTGTCGCTGATAATGCTGTTGACCAGCAGTGAGATCAGGGAAACCCCGGAAGGGGAGGAGCTTCTCTCCCGTCTGCAGTCAGGTCAGAGTCCGACTGAAATTCTGGCTGGAGCTGATGAATCTCTGCTCAAACAGCTGATGGAAGAACTGGAGGCTCTCATCTCCCGTGAAAACCTGGACCGCCTGGAAGCTGATCTTGCCGAAATAAATAGACTGGGAAAGGGAAACAGCCCGGATCATATTCCGAAAGAAATGCTGCAGGAAATGGAGATGGAAGGACTGACTGAAGAAAGGACTGAGAGGATTAAGCTCCTTCTTGAAGATCTTTTTGACTCAGGAGCTGCAGAAGTTTCGGAGCTGGACCGGGTAGGGAGCAACAGTCAGGAGATGTCTTCCCGTCTCCATGGTCTACTCGGAGACAGCGCTGAATCCAACTCAAAAACTGCAGCAGAGATGTCATCTGAGCAGATCCAGATTGACCTGGAGATGCTCGGTGAGAAATTTGATCTGGACTCCAGTGAAATTAAGAGTCTGATAGAGCAAATACAAAGAAACCTTGCTGGTGAAGTGGAGTTCCTATCTGAGGGCGAAAATCTAAACAAAGATGCGGAGCTGACAGGTGAAGCCTACAGAATCTGGTCAGAGCTTGCAGCCGGCGATGGGGCAGAGACTGCTGCAAAAGATATGGAATTAGGAGAGCTCTTTCAGAGTTTAAGCCCCCAAAATGAGGAGATATCCCTGCAGGAGAGTCTGGATCTGGAGAAACTGGTAAGTTCCGGTACAGGAGACTGGCAGGATATGATCTCAGGTCTTCCGGGAGAAAATGCGGAAACTATGACTGAATTCGGCGAATCCTTCAGCTGGCAGGAATTTCTGGATGGATTCACCGATCCGGAAGAGGAAGCCATGCTGAACACCGGGCAGCCTGCGTCTGAAGAGAGTGCTGTCGATCTGGAAAACCTGATGATCTCCAAGCTGCAATCGGATTCTTCCACTGCGGAAATGAATGGCAGACAGAGTCAGGTGACTTCTTTTGAAAAGCTGGAGGTAATGGAACAGATTACAGACTCGATCGAATTTATGGAACAGCAGGGAGAGAATACTCTGGAACTTGAGCTGGAGCCTGAATTTCTGGGCAGAGTTAACCTCAATGTGACCGTGGAAAACGGCGGGGTTATTGCTCATATGATGGTGGAAAACAATACAGTCAGACGTGAACTGGAAGGCAATCTTCACATGCTGCAGCGAAACCTCAGCAGAGAGGGGCTCGATGTTGAGAGAATAACAGTTGAAAGCAGAGGTGGAGAGGATAACCTGCAAAATCACAATGAGAACAGCGGTCACCGTCAGGGCGAAAGCGGGAATGGAGGCTCAGGAACGGGAGGCCAGTTCCAGGAGCAATTTCAGCCCGTGATGGCCCACAGTGCCACCGGCATTGATGAAGATCTGGCCGGTATCGATGGTGAACTGCGCCGCTGGCTTATGTGGAAGCAGTATCAATATGACTGGGTATGATAGCGAAAGCGAGGTGTAAAACATGATGCCTGTAGGTACAAGTCCTGTTCCTGCCGGTGAGGGCACGACTGTCGGTGAGGGGCAGGAAATAGAAAATCTGGAAGGAGAAGAACTGGGGCGTGATGCTTTTCTGGAGCTGCTCGTGACCCAGCTCGGAAATCAGGATCCGTTAGAGCCCATGGATAACAGAGAATTCATATCCCAGATGGCACAGTTCAGCTCACTGGAGCAGATGGAAAACATGAACAGCACCATGGAGGATTTCCTGGAGAGGCAGTCGATTGCAGATGGCGCACAGCTGATAGGCCACAGGGTTGAGACACTCGACAGTAATACAGGTGAGGAAATTACAGCAGAGGTGACCTCTGTCAGCCGTGAGGACGGCTATATATACCTTCATCTGGAGGGTTATGAGGATAAATATCCCCTGCAGGGGATAAATTCGGTAACCTCGTCCTGATAGAGGGCGGGATGGGAGGTAATGCAAATGGATGATAGAATGATGATCAATCGGCCGGTGCAGCCACCTGAAAAAACTGAAACCTCCCGCACCAGAGAGGCGCAGCAGGACAGAACTGACTCAGACGTCAGCTTTGATGAGGTGCTGCAGAAGAGGCTGCAGGAAAAAGATGAGATCGAATTTTCCCGTCATGCTAAAGAAAGGCTGGAGTCCCGGGGCATAAATATCACTCCCCGCACACTCGATAAGCTCGGTGAGGGAGTTGAAAAGGCCAGAGATAAAGGTGCCCAGGAATCGCTCATAATGGTCGAAGACACAGCTTATATCGTAAGCGTTGAGAACAGGACTGTCATCACGGCTGTCGATGAACAGAACGTGAAGGAGAATGTCTTTACGGATATCGACAGTGCGGTGCTTATGGACTGAAACTGAACTGAATCTGCTCATAATAAAAACAGGATTGTCGGTCAAGGGCTGGACCTCCCTGAGGAGGCCCGGGAGAGCTGGCGACTGCAGCTCTCCGCCGACATACAGAGGAGGTTAAAAACTTATGATGCGATCGATGTTCGCCGGTGTTTCAGGTCTGCGAACACATCAGGAGAGAATGGATGTTATAGGTGATAATATATCCAATACGAACACCGTTGGGTTTAAGAGCAGCAATGTCAACTTTGCCGAGATGATGAGCCAGACGATAGAGAGCGCTCAGGCCCCTCAGGATGATCGGGGCGGAACAGACCCCCAGGAGATCGGACTGGGTGTAGATATAGCAAGTATCGATCTCGATACAAGCCAGGGTGGTCTGGAATCCACCGGCGTAGGGACCGATGCCGCTATTGATGGTGATGGTTACTTCGTGCTGGATGATGGTGAGCAGGAGTTTTATTCCCGCAACGGGTCTTTCGATCTGGATTCTCAGAATTATCTGGTCAATAACAGCCACGGTTACAGAGTTCAGGGCTGGGAAGCCGAGGACGGTGAAGTAGAAGCCAGCGGTGAACCCGGTGATATCGAGATAAATGTAGGCCAGGAGATTTCCGGAGACAGACTGGCCACATCTGAGATACGGGTCGACGGCAATCTCGATGCCAGAGCTCTGGGCGAAGAGAGAGATATAACCGATCAGTTCTTCAGCGAGGAAATATTTGATCTGGAAGATGTAGACCTTGATGATGTTGAATTGACTGCAAACGCAATAAACCAGACAGACGAGGATTTAGATATCAGTATGGAGATTGTCGATGAAGTTGATGATACTAATGGAGATTATGATGAAACAATTGATTACAATGGAGATGTAATTGGTATAACTGAAAATGCAGATGATAATGAAATTACAATTGCACTCGAAGCTGAAACTAATTTCGATGATTATTCGGGTGATATTGAGGGGCATTTTGATGAAGATAAT
>CAYXAK010000003.1:0-15352 GCA_964462585.1 uncultured Halanaerobiaceae bacterium | reverse complement strand
AACTAATTTCGATGATTATTCGGGTGATATTGAGGGGCATTTTGATGAAGATAATGACCTGCTGAATATAACTGAGTTGAGCGTTGATGATGAAAACATAGAAACTCTGGATGAGGGTAATTCAACCGAATTTGCCGTTATGCCCCAGGGCACTGATACTGTCAATTTCGAGATATTCAACGAACAGGGTGAAAGACATCCCGTGCAGATTGATTTTGCCAAGGACGAGCAGAATAACTGGGAAGCTGAGTTCAGCTTTGATGGCGAAGAGATTTTAACCGAAGAGATAGAATTCGATAACACAGGGGCACTGGTCTCAGATGAGATTGTCGAACTCGATATGGAAGACAACGATTATGTCGATTCCCATAAGATGCCCGAAACTGTAGAGGTCAATATGAGCGGCCTCATGCAGCAGGCAGATGATTACACAGTCGAAGGTGAATCCACTGACGGCTACCCACCGGGATATCTCGATTCCTTCGCCATAGATGGCAACGGTATAGTCACGGGTCAATATACAAACGGCCTGGAGGAGGAGATAGCCCAGATAGCCCTGGCCAGCTTTGCCAACCCCTCCGGGCTTTCCCGTGAAGGTGGAGGTCTCTATCAGCCTTCAGCCAACTCAGGTGATGCCAATGTGGGTGCTGCAGGGACTGGCGGACGCGGTGAGCTGGCAGCCGGATCTCTGGAGATGTCAAATGTGGATCTGTCCGAGGAATTCACAGATATGATCCGCACACAGCGCGGATTCCAGGGTAATTCCAGCACCATCACAACAAGTGATGAGATGCTGCAGGAACTGGTCAATCTGACCAGATAAATCTTAATCTGATATAAGCAGAAATGGAAAATTGACCGGGAAATTAAATTAAGAAAACAGGAAGAAAAAGACAGAGAGGGGGTGGCAGAGATGATCGAAGTGACCAAAATGGGCGGTGAAAAGATCACACTCAACGCGGATCTGATCGAGCAGGTCAAGGCCACCCCTGACACTGTCATAACCCTCACCACTGAAAAGAGAATTATAGTGGAAGAGGATAAAGATGAAGTAGTCAAACGCGTGATGCGCTATCAGCAGAGGGTTCACAATCCACCCGGGAAATTTAAGGAGTGAGTTCTATGGACATTATTACAGTTATAGGTGTTATAGCCGGCCTTGCACTTATCAGCGGGGCGATAATTCTGGGCGGACAGGCCTTTATGTTCGTCAGCCTGGAGTCGATCATGATAGTCGGTGGAGGTACACTGGCCGCTGTTATGATCAATTATTCCTATGAAAAACTGAGCAAACTGCCCGATCTAATTCGTATAGCATTTCAGAAGAGTGATCAGGATTCGGAAGAGGTTATACAGCTCCTTGTTGATCTGGCTGAGAAAGCGAGGCGGGAGGGTCTGCTGGCCCTGGAGCAGGATGCCATGGAGGCTGATGATGAATTTCTTCAGAAAGGCATACAGCTCGTGGTCGATGGCACCGATCCCGAACTCGTTCGCAATATACTGGAAACAAAACTGACCTTTCTGGAAGAACGCCACCATGAAGGTCAGGGTATTCTGCGCAGGATGGGCAAGCTTTCACCGGCTTTCGGCATGATAGGAACCCTGATCGGACTTATCCAGATGCTGGCTGAACTGGACGACCCCACCGAGCTGGGTCAGGGTATGGCTGTGGCTTTGCTCACCACTTTTTATGGAGCTTTAGCCGCCAACCTGATATTCATACCGATGGCCGGCAAGCTGGAAACGACCAGCCATGACGAAATCCTTATGAAGGAGGTCATGATCGAGGGTATTCTCTCCATACAGGCCGGAGAAAACCCCAGGATAGTCGAGGAGAAGCTGCGGGCCTTTCTGGCTGATTCTGAGAACGTGGAGGAGGAAGCCTATGAGGCCGAAGTCGGAACAGAGGGGGTGGCCATGGAGTAGATGCCATCTGATGAGTCCAGAAGAGGTGAAGGTGAAGAAGAAGGTGGTTCCCCTGAGTGGATGACCACCTTTGGAGATATGATGACACTGCTGCTCACTTTCTTTGTCCTGCTCTATTCGATGTCCTCCATAGATGAAGAGCAGTTTGAAGTTGCTATCTCCTCACTGCAGGAGGGTCTGGGGGTCTTTAGAGGTGGCCGGACGATCGCCACCCAGCGCATGATGGATGGTGCCGCGATAGGTGATGGCATGACTCCCATAAATATTGAAATGCTTCAGAATGTCATGGGGCAGATTGAGCGGTATGTGCAGGAAGAAGAGGTCGATGATGCTGTTTCCATGGAGATGACCCAGCGCGGTCTGGAGGTCCGATTCACCGGTGAGGTATTATTTGATCTGGGGGAGGCGGAGATCAGATCGGAAGGTGAGGACATTTTACGGGAAGTCGCCGGACTTATCGATCAGCTTCCCAATGATGTAATGGTGGAGGGTCATACAGATGATCTGCCGATCAGAACGGATGAGTTTCCTTCCAACTGGGAGTTATCAACAGCCAGGGCCACGGAGGTCACACGGTTTTTGATCGAGGATGAGGATCTGGATGCTGATCGCTTTTCGGCAGCGGGCTATTCCGAATACCGTCCACTGGTCCAAAATGATTCACCGGAAAACCGGGCACAAAATAGACGGGTGGAAGTAATTCTGCTGAATCCGGAGTTTGTCAGTGAAAGTCCGGTCTATGAACCGGCAGATGGGCCCGAAGAGGTTCCCGAACCTGGCGTAAATCCTGATCCCTCACCGGAGGGAGATACAGGAGAACCGGATATGCAGTTATAGCTAAGTACTTTCAAGCTTTATGGCAGGAAGGAGTGTAATATATGGCAGAAAGAGGGAGAGGTCGCCGCGTCCTGACGATCATAGGCATAATTTTTCTGGTCGTTTTTGTGGCAGGGGCGACCAGCTTCGGGGTCTTATGGTACATATCGCAGCCCGATGAAGGTGAAGCCGGAGGTATGGAGATGGGCCCAACCCATGAGCTGGGTGAATATACCGTTAATCTGACCGCCTCCAGCAGATATCAATTTTTGCAGACGACAGTTGTGATCGAGGTCAGCGAAGATGATGTTATCGATCAGCTGGAATCGAGGGCACCTCAGGTTCAGGACAGCATGATCAGCGTGTTCCGTAATACCACGGATGAGGAGCTGGATGAACCTGGAGTTCCTGAGCTCAAGAACAATATAAAAGAAGTGCTCAATGGTCTTTCCTCTGAGGGCGAAATCCGCAGTGTATGGTTTACAGACTTTGTGGTACAGTGAGGGGGTGGTGTAAATGGCAGATGTGCTTGATCAGGATGAAATAGATTCTCTTCTTTCAGATCTTGATTCAGGAGATGTTGATGTTGATGAGATGAAGGCCGCCGGCGGTGAAGATGAAATTAAAGAGTATGATTTTCGCCGTCCTGATAAGCTCTCCAAAGAACAGATGAGAACCCTGCATATGATACACGAGAATATGATGAGGCTTCTGACCACCACCCTGTCCACTAAATTGAGAACAGTGGTCGATTTTGAGGTGGCCTCCATTGAGCAGCTGTCCTATGACGAGTTTACCCGTTCACTTCCGGAACCCACTATCATAGGTATCAACGAACTTGAACCTTTTTCCGGTCAGTTTTTGCTGGAGATCAATCCGGATATCGGTTTTGCCATAATAGACCGCCTATTCGGTGGGTTTGGAGAGCCGTTAGAAGAGGGCAGAAGCTTTACCGATATAGAGGAGACAGTGCTGCAGAAGGTTATCAACTGGTTTTTAGGCACCATGCCGGAGGCCTGGGAGAATATAATCAGGGTAACCCCCCGCCATAAGGAACTGGAGTCCAATCCTCAGTTCACACAGATAGTACCCAGCAATGATATGACAATTATTATCACTTTTTCTGCCCGTATAGGTGAGAGTGAAGGCCTGATTAATATCTGTCTGCCCTATATAATGCTGGAGCCGATTGTTCCCCAGCTGAGCGCCCAGCAGTGGTTTGCCAGCAGCAGAGAGGAGCAGACTGCTCAGCATCTGGAGAATTTAAAAAGCAGGGTGCGCAGGGCCCCCCTTGACCTGCAGGTTGAACTGGGCAGCACCGAACTGACGGTCTCCGATCTCCTCTATTTGCAGGAAGGGGATGTGGTCAGAATGGACAAGCTGACGGATGAGATGGCCGATATACGGATAGGCAGCAATATCAAATACAGGGGTGTCATGGGCACCCGCCACAACCACAAGGCGGTCAAAATCATGGAGGTTGTCGAGCAAGAAGAGGAGGGTGATTTGGAGAATGAGTGAGGAAGAAAATGATGATTTTTTATCACAGGATGAGATAGATGCCCTGATAAATGATGAGGATGATGATTCTTCAGATGCAGATAATGAGAGTTCCGCCATGACGAATGTTGATTCTGATAGTCTAACAGATCAGGAGAAGGATGTCATGGGTGAGGTTGGCAATATAGCAATGGGTTCTGCTGCCACCGCACTCTATACCCTCATGGATAAGAAAGTGGAGATAACATCCCCCAGGGTGGACACCCGCTCTTTCGACGAGATCAGCAACCAGTATGACAGGCCTATTGTGCTGGTTGATGTCGAATATACAGAGGGTCTGCAGGGCTACAATCTCCTGGTCATTAAGGAGGAGGATGCAGCCATAATTGCCGATCTCATGATGGGCGGAGATGGCTCTGATCCAGACGGGGAACTGAGTGAACTCCACATAAGTGCTGTGGGTGAAGCGATGAATCAGATGATGGGTTCTGCTTCCACCGCACTCTCAAGTGTTATAGATGCCAGGGTAAATATAACTCCACCGGAGGCCCGTTATCTCGATATAGATGAGGTTATCGATGATGATAAATTTTTCGACGCCGGTGATATGCTGGCTGTTATTTCATTCGACCTCAAAATAGGTGATCTCATAGACAGCCAGTTTCAGCAGCTGGCACCGGTGGGTTTCGTTCATATGCTGGTTGAGGAACTTGTGGGAGATGAGAGAGGCCTTACAGCTAAAGATGAGGAGTCGGAGGTTGATACCGCTGCAGAGGCTATGCAAAAACTGGAAAAAACCGGAGAAGACATAGATGAGCCGGAAGAGAAAGAGCAAAAGACAGACCGGGCCGGAGAAGAGGTGGCGGTCGACCGTCAGCAGCAGGCTGCTGCGGCTGGAGGTGCCTCAAAAGGTGCATCCTCTCCTCTGGAGAGAGGTGAGGCCGGCAGTGGCAGGGTCTCCAGTGAAGAGGAAGTCGGTGTACAGAAGGCCGAATTTCCCGGTTTTGATGAAGAGGAAGAACAGGCTCTGCCTCAGAATATGGAGCTGATCAAAGATGTCCCGCTGCAGGTCACTGTAAGACTGGGCAAATCTCGTATGACTATCGAGGAGATTCTCGATCTGGGAGAAGGTTCAATTATAGAGCTCGATAAACTTGCCGGCGAGACTGTCGATCTGCTGGTTAATGGTAAACTGGTAGCCAAGGGTGAAGTCGTTGTTATAGATGAAAATTTTGGCTTCCGTGTCAAGGATATAGTCAGCCCCCGTGAGAGATTGAATAATATTTAGGAAAAAAAGGAGAAGAGAGAAGTTATGAATTATGGTGTGGAAATAGCCCGCATATTCTTCTATCTGCTCATAGTACTGGCTATAATATATCTCGGCCAGCGCTATCTGCGCAGGTTCATGCGCGGTCAGCAGCAGGGAGAGCATATACAGATAATTGAGCAGCTGTACCTGTCTCCCAAGAAAAATCTGACACTTGTCCGGGCCAAAGACAGGGTGATTCTTCTGGCAGTTCATGAAGAAGGAGTCGAAGAACTCGATTCCTGGCCGGGAGAGGAGTTCGGGCCCGAACAGCCGGCAGATGTCCGGGGTGGGGAACCCGGCAGTTTTGGAGGCAGACTGAAGAAATGGCTTGAGACCTATCGCCGTGATTACGATGAATAGATTTACGGCCATTCTGGCAGCGGTCTTCATTCTTGTGCTCATCTTTTCTGTACCGGTAAATGCTCAGGAGTTTGAAATTCCCGAAATAAATCTTGAAGTTGAAGGCACAGAGGATGGCGAAGGCCTTGTGACGACACTGCAGATACTTTTGCTGCTCACTGTTCTGTCTCTGGCTCCGGCTATACTCATTATGGTCACATCTTTTACCAGGATCATCATAGTGCTGTCCATGATCCGCAATGCTCTGGCCACCAGAACCATGCCGCCCAACCAGGTTTTGATCGGGCTGGCTCTGTTTCTGACGGTATTTATCATGGCTCCTGTCTGGCAGGGAGTGCTGGATGATGCTGTAACACCCTACATAGATGATGAAATTGGTACCGAGGAAATGGTTGATGAGGGCCTCGAACCTATCCGGGGGTTTATGTTCGAACAGGTCCGGGAGCAGGACCTGAGCCTCTTCTATGGCATGACAGAGTTGGAACGGCCTGAGGTGCAGGAGGATGTTCCCACCTACCTATTGATACCGGCTTTTGTAATGAGCGAGCTTAAAACAGCCTTTATAATTGGATTTATAATATATATTCCCTTTGTGATGATTGATATGGTTGTGGCCAGCATTCTGATGTCTATGGGTATGTTAATGCTGCCGCCTGTGATGATCTCACTTCCCTTCAAAATAATGCTCTTTGTGCTTGTCGATGGCTGGTATCTGGTAATCGAATCGCTGATAAGAACTTTTTAAGGAGGATATATCATATGGAGCCCGGATTGGTCGTGGATTTAAGTCAGAATGCTCTTTATATAGTTCTGCTTATAATAGCTCCAGTGCTGGGAGCAGGGCTTCTCACCGGGCTGATAGTGGCCGTTTTACAGGCCACCACGCAGATACAGGAACAGACACTGGCCTTTGTTCCCAAAATATTTGCGGTTTTAATCGCTCTGGGCATCTTCGGCCCCTGGATGATGTCGACAGTGATGGATTTTGTCCAGGAACTATACGAAAATATTCCGGTTTACCTGGGAATGCTGTAAAATGCCCGAACCAGCCGCATTTTTGACCGGCTTTACCTATTTATTCATACTGGTGATGCTGCGCTATGCAGGGCTTTTCATCATAACACCGGTTCTGTCCAGTGCTGCCTATCCCCGCCGGATGAAAATTGCAGCTGCATTTCTGCTGGCTGTAGCGACTGCCCCCCTGGTGGCAGCGGGCTATGAAATGCAGGTTCCCACTCATATACTGCTTCTGGTGGGAGATGTGCTGCGCGAGCTCGGCATTGGCCTTTTTATCGGATTTATGGTTCAGATAGTCTTTGCCGCCTTTCAGCTGGCCGGTCAGTTCATAGACCTCAAACTGGGATTTATGATCGTAAATGTATTCGATCCCGTAACAGAGGTAACAGTACCTATCTCCGGGCAGCTCAAAAATACACTGGCTTCCATGCTCTTTCTGGCCATAAACGGACATCTGATTTTGATAGAGGGAGTTTATTCAACTTTTGATATGATACCTCCCGGTGAAATGGCTGTGGAAGAACAGGCCTGGGGAATTCTCTTCCGGCATGCGGGAAATATGTTTATCATAGCTTTTATGATAGCACTGCCCATAGTGGGCACGGTTTTCATAGCCGATGTCATATTCGGTTTTCTGGCCCGCTCCATTCCCCAGATAAATATATTTATAGTGGGGCTGCCGGCAAAGATCTTTATAGGTTTCTTGATGTTCTTTCTGGCCACAAATCTCATTTTTTCCTACTATATGGATGTCTTTTCCGAGGTGTTTCAGCATATCGAAGAGCTGATAAATTTTCTGGGCTGAGCATGCAGAGGAGTGAGAATTCATGCCTGAAGAGCCTCCCGGAGAGAAAACGGAAGACCCGACGCCGAAACGGAAAGAGGAAGCCCGTGAGGAAGGTCGGGTAGCTAAAAGCCAGGAGTTCAATCAGGCTTTTACACTGCTGGGAAGTTTTATGGTCCTCTACTTTTTGATGGGAAGCATAATCCATTCCATAGAACAGAGGATGACGGAATCCTTCACACTCAATCAGGTTCCGACGATGAGCCCGGCCGATGGTTATAATTTGATTATGGATTATATCGTTTTTATAGCCGATCTGGTGGCGCCCATTATGATAGCTTCGGCCGTGATGGGAGCTTTTGTGGGCTTCATACAGGTAGGCCCGATGTTTAACTTCACTATAATTCAGCCTGAGTTTTCCAAGCTCGATCCCATTAAAGGCCTCAAGAATATTTTTTCGCTGCAGTCGCTGGTGGAGCTGGCCAAATCTCTGGCCAAGGCGGCCGGCATCTTCTATATAGCTTACAGCCAGATCAGTGCCAGCTGGCCTCAGCTGGTTCGTCTCACTCATCAGGGTCTGGAACCGGGGCTTATGATGCTGGCCAATCTCATCTTCCAGATAGCGATCAGAATTATAATATTTCTGATCTTCATAGGGCTGGCTGATCTGGCCTATCAGCGCTGGGATCACTATCAGAATTTGAAGATGACCAAGCAGGAGGTAAAAGAAGAGAGAAAAGAGCGTGAGGGTGATCCTCAGATAAAACAGGAGCGCAAGGAAAGGCAGCGGGAGATGAGTGTTAACCGCATGATGAATGAGATGGAAGATGCCGATGTGGTCGTTACCAACCCCGTTCACGTCGCGGTGGCCCTTAAATACGATCTGGAAGAGATGGAAGCTCCGGTGGTTCTGGCCAAGGGTGAAGGTCATATAGCCCGCCGCATTAAGGAAAAAGCAGAAGAGTTTGATATTGCCAAAGTGGAAAAGCCCCCTCTGGCCCGTGCTTTGAACTCTTCCGCCGGGATAGGGGAGCAGATTCCTGTGGAATTATATGAAGCCGTGGCAGAGGTGCTGGCCTTCGTTTTCGAACAGGAGAGAAGATATCAATAAATTTTATATCGATTTAATCATCTGATTTAACCGTATTCCGCATAACTTTCTGCACACCTGCAATGTACGGTGCAAATTGATCGAGGAGGTTAGGAGAATGGCCCAGCCTGGAGAGGCAGGTACAACCCAAACACAAAACAACCCCGGGCATTTCATAGCCCGCAATGGAGATATAGTCTTTGCCCTGGCTGTGGTTGGCATAATTATAATGTTCATCATCCCCATGCCCACCACAATGATGGATATTCTCCTGACTGCCAATATCACTTTTTCCATGGTAGTGATTCTCGTCAGCATCTACACCACAGAACCGCTCGATGTTTCAGTTTTCCCCTCTCTGCTGCTCTTTGCCACACTGTTCAGACTGGGGCTCAATGTGTCGACGACCCGTCTCATTTTAGGCGATGCCTATGCCGGTGAAATTATAGAGAGCTTCGGAACATTTGTGGTGGCCGGAAATTATGTGGTGGGTTTTATCATCTTTCTCATCATAGTGATAATCCAGTATATAGTCATCACCAAGGGTGCTGAGAGGGTGGCTGAGGTTGCGGCGCGTTTCACACTGGATGCCATGCCGGGCAAGCAGATGAGTATAGATGCCGATCTCAATGCCGGTATCATAACCGAGGAGGAAGCCCGCCGCCAGCGCGAGAAGATAAGAAAGGAAGCAGATTTCTATGGTGCCATGGACGGTGCCAGCAAATTTGTTAAAGGAGACGCCATAGCCGGTATTATTATCACTTCGATCAATATTGTGGGCGGACTGGTCATCGGCATTCTGCAGCAGGATATGGGTCTGGGGGAAGCAGCTCAGACCTATACACTCCTCACGGTAGGAGATGGCCTTGTCAGCCAGATACCCGCACTGCTGGTATCTTCAGCCACAGGTATGGTGGTCACCAGAGCGGCAGCAGAGGGCAGCATGGGCCGGGATATGAGTGTTCAGCTCACAGGTCAGCCTAAAGCGCTGTGGATCGCCTCCGGAGTGCTGTTTTTGCTGGGCTTTGTGCCCGGGCTGCCAACACTGCCCTTTATGGTTCTGGCCTTTCTGGTCGGTGCTGTGGCATTTATGATCAGACGCCAGGCCCGTCTGGCCCGTGAAGCCGAAGCCGAGGAAAGGGCCAGAGAAGAACCGGCAGAAGAGGAAGGAGAGGAAAGGCGCCCTCAGAAAGAAGAACTCTCCGACCTCATCAAGGTCGATCCCATGGAGGTAGAAGTAGGATACAACCTCATACCACTGGTGCTGCCAGAGCAGGGCGGAGATTTTCTGGACAGGGTGGCCATGATCAGAAGACAGACCGCCTCGGAGCTGGGTATTATTGTCCCCCCGGTGAGAGTGCTGGACAATCTCCAGCTCGACCCCGATGTCTACAGAATTAAACTGAAGGGTGTGGAGATAGATAGATTTGAAATCAGGCCCGATCATTATCTGGCCATGGAATCCGGCATGACCTCTGATGATATAGATGGTATTGAAACACAGGAACCAGCCTTCGGCACTCCTGCCCTGTGGATAGAGGAGGCTCAGAAGGATGAGGCGGAGATGGCCAATTATACTATAGTCGATCCCCCTTCAGTTATGGCCACACATCTCACCGAACTCATCAAGGATAATGCCCATGAACTGCTGGGCCGGCAGGAGGTGCAGGAGCTTATAGAAAACTTCGAAGAGGACTATCCGGCCGTCGTGGATGAGCTTCTGCCCGACCTGCTCACACTCGGCGAGATACAGAAGGTGCTGCAGAATCTGCTCTGGGAGGGCATACCTGTCAACAATCTCCTGACGATTCTGGAGACGCTGGCAGATTATGCTCCGCGCACCAAGGATACTCAGATATTAACTGAGTATGTGCGCCAGGCCCTTTCCCGTCAGATAACCAGCCAGTATACTGCCGCTGATGGCAGGCTGAATGCGGTTACACTTGACCCCGAGCTTGAGGATGAGCTGGAACAGGCCCTTGACAGCAGTGAACAGGGTAAATATCTGGCTCTTCCTCCCCGGCAGGCCCAGGAGTTAATTGACAAAATTGCAGCTGAAATGCAGAATCTGCTGGAGGTGGGTTATGACCCCATACTGCTGGTGGCCCCCAATATTAGAAAGCCGCTGAAGGAGCTCACACATCGTTCCCTTGAGAGGCTGATAGTCCTTTCTTTTAACGAGCTGGAGTCTGATGTGGACCTAGAAATACACGGGACGGTGAAGTGAATATGAAAGTGAAAAAATATGTCGGAGATAATATGCAGGACACAATTTTTAAAGTCAAAGCTGAACTCGGTTCAGAAGCCATAATTCTCAACACCCGCAAGTACAAAGAGGGCGGTATTCTGGGATTTTTTGGCCGGGAAAAGGTCGAAGTGCTGGCCGGTGTGGAGGAAAATAAAAACCTCGGAGCCAGATCAAAGAGCTCCACTTCCAGCGGTGAACTCGATGAGATTAAAAATATGCTGGAGGATTTAAATAAGAGCTGGCAGCAGGATGATTTTGTCAGAAAACTTGATGATAACGCCGGCCAGCTCTACGAGCACCTGAAAGAACAGGGTGTCCGGGAGGATCTGAGGAAAGATATAATTGAGGAGGTCAGTGAGGGCGAGGATAGAGAGGAAGAGCTGAGACTTCTGCGTGACAGCCTGGTCGATTTAATCGGGGATTGCCATACTGTCACACTGGAGGACAGCCCCCACGTGGTGGCTCTTATAGGACCTACAGGTGTGGGCAAAACGACCACCGCGGCCAAACTTGCCGCCCGTTTTGCCGATCGTTCAGATATGAAGGTGGGGTTTGTAACCGCCGACACCTACAGGATAGCTGCGGTTCAGCAGCTTAAAACATACAGTGATATAATAAATATTCCCCTGGAGGTGGTTTACAGCAGGGGGGAATTTGCTTCCGTACTGGCCGGAGAATTTCGAAATTATGATCTTGTCCTTGTCGATACTCCGGGGAGCAGCTGGGATGATCAGCTGCAGCTGGGCAGGCTGCAGAAACTGCTGACCGCTGAGCTGCTCGATGAGGTGCATCTTCTCATAAGCCTCAACCAGAAGCTGAGCAATATGTTAACTGTGGTCGAGGAATTTTCTCTGCTCAATCCGGACAGGATACTTCTGACCAAGGTCGATGAGGCAACCAGTTATGGAGATATTGTCAATCTGCGCTCTGAATGCCGGCTGCCTTTCTCCTATTACAGCTGTGGACAGGATGTTCCCGATGATATAGAGGAAGCCAGTCCCCGGCATCTGCTGTCACTTCTGCTGGGTGATGAGGATGTTTGATCAGGCCAGCAAATTGAGAAAGATGTTTCCCGGCAGCAAGGAAGGCGAAGATAGTGAAGATGATAAACACGAACCCCCTCCGGAAGTTGAGAGATCCCGCATTATATCCGTTGCCAGCGGCAAGGGTGGTGTGGGCAAGACCAATATCACCGTCAATATAGGCCTGGCCCTGCAGGACATGGGTAAGGATGTTCTGATTCTTGATGCCGATATGGGTATGGCCAATGTTGATGTGATTTTGGGCCTTACAGCCCGCTATCATTTGGGCCATATTTTGAAGGGCAAATGTCAGCTGGAAGATGCACTGATCACAGGGCCTAAAGGTCTCACGGTTCTGCCCGGTGCTTCCGGTATAGATGAGTTTACGGATATCGATATTGGTGAGGTCAAAAAGCTGCTTGACCTGTCCACGGCAATTGAAAGCAGCTATGATTTTATACTGATAGATATTGGTGCAGGAATTCACAGCGGTGTGGTAAACTTTATCAGAGCTGCAGATGAGATTATGGTTGTGCTGACCCCCGAACCTACCGCTGTTATGGATGCTTACAGCCTGCTCAAGGTTCTCTCCGATTACAGTGTGGCCTCCAGACTGGATCTGATTGTAAACCAGGTGGAATCAAAAGGTGAGGGGGAGGATGTGACAGGACGTATGGAAAATGCTATCGATGAGTATCTGGATATGAATGTTGATACTTCGGCGGTTGTGCCCTATGATGATGTATTGAGAAAGGCCGTAAAAAAGCAGAAACCGCTTATGGAATTATATCCCAGCTCGAAAGCGGGCCGGGCTTTTAAGAGAATAGCCGAACTCCTGGTTTCCGGTAAGGTAGAGGATACTTCCCGTGGTATGAAGGGCTTTGTATATCGCATGCTCGGTTTTTTCAGGAATAATTGAGTTCTTATTCGAATGAGGGGGAAGCGGGATAAATGAATATAGATGAACTCAGTGTCAATCAGGATGTGGAGATAGAAGTAAAAAAAGGTCCCTACAGAGGAAAATATGAATCCAGGATTTCTGATATATATGATGAAAAAATTGATCTTCTGATGCCCTATTCCGACGGTGATCTTATCCCCCTGCGCGTGGGCAGTAAAATAATTGTATTTTTTGCCGGGGATACGGCAGCCTATAAATTTCAGACGGAGATTATAGAACGCAGCCGTGAACCGGTTCCTGTTCTGACAGCAGATAGGCCGGAAGAGGACGGAGTTATTAAGATACAGCGCCGCCAGCATTTTCGTCTGGAATTGAGAGAGAGGGTCCATTACAGAAAAGTGGACAGAGAATGGGAGAATATTGAGGAGGAGTTCAGGGAGTCTCATACACTTGACATCAGTGGTGGTGGCATAAAATTGCTGATATCCTCTGAAGAAGAGCTGCAAGAAGGAGACCTTCTGGAGATAAAACTGGAAATTCAGGAGATTGAAGATGTTAATATAATATCCCGGGTCGTCAATGAATACGATCTGAAAGATCTCCCTGATGATAGTGAGGCAGTTGGACTTAAATTTCTCGATATCGGCAGCAGTAACAGAGATACTCTTATGGGCTGGCTTTTTGAGCAGCAGCGTCAGCTCATGCGCAAAGGACTGCTTTAAATAATGCTAAGACGATTTATGATCTCTGTACTGGTCGGGACAGGAGGTTATGTTCTTGCCGTCCTCTATGGTTTGATAACTTTTCAGCCCCTTCCCGTTGTTTTCTGGAGAGGATTGAGAATTCTTTTGGGGGTTACTGTTTCCTGTCTCTTTTTGTTGAGCTTATTTGCGGCCTTGAAGAACAGAGGAGCCAGCTCAAAAGAAGGGCGTAAATTGCGAAACAACCCCCAAAAAGCTGCCAGTCATTATGAAGGAGAGCAGGGGGAGGAAGAAGCAGCAGAGAAAAGCGAAAAGGAAGTAGAGGCAGCTGAAAAGTCGACAGAATCTTCCTCAGCAGAGGAGGATGATGAATTTTCTCCTCTGGACCCACCTGTTCTGGAAACCGAAGAAGAGAATTAGCGGGGTGTAGAAGATGGCTGAAGCCGGTCAGCAGGAACAGATCGAAAACTATGATTTATGGCAGCGCTACCAGCAGGACGGGGATGAAGACATAAGAGATGAGCTGGTGATTGAGAATCTTTCCCTGGTTAAACACCAGGCCAGAAGACTGGAAGCGGTGCTGCCGGATTTTATCTCCAGAGAGGATCTGGAGAGTTATGGTCTGATAGGTCTCATGCAGGCTATAGATAGATTTGACAGTGAGCGGGGGGTGGAATTTTCCACTTTTGCCCGCAGGAGAATTCGAGGAGCCATGATAGATCATCTGCGTCAGCTGGACTGGCTTCCCCATTCGCTGCGGCGTGATGCCAGTGAGCTGGTGGAAACCCGCCGGCAGTTAAAGGGTGAGCTGGAAAGAGCGCCGGAGATGGATGAACTCCTTCAGGAGGTATCGTTTTCCCGGGAGAGGATAAAGAAACTGGACAGATATCTTAATTCCTCCCAGTGGCTCTCTCTTGATACTGAATATGAAGATGCCAGGATGTATGATTTCATACCTGCCCGGCATGAGGGACCCCTCAAGTCTCTGGAAAAAGCAGAAAAAAAGGAGGTATTGGCCGAGGCAGTTGAGAATTTAAAAGAACAGGAGCAGCTCGTTATCAGCCTTTATTATCATGAAGGCTTAAACCAGAAAGAGATTGCTGAGGTTATGGAACTTTCCTCTTCCAGAATATCACAGCTGCACCGCAAGGCAATCCAGAGGTTGCGCGGTTATATAAGCCGGAAGGGATGAAATCAATTAAAATCGGGGGCGGTAATTAAATCATGAGTAAGAATACCGAAAAAAAGACGCTAGAGATTGAAGCAGCTGATGAAGAAGAGGCAAGAAAAAAAGCATATTCTCACTGGCAGGATGAAGAGGGTTTTGCTCCGGAGAGGCTGACTCTGAAGCTGGTCGAGGAAAGATCTGGATTTCTGGGGTTTGGCAGCAAAGATAACCTCTACAGAGCCGAGTTAAAAAAATCTTCTTGTGAAGAACTGGAGAGAGAGATCGAATATCTGGATGAAGAAATAGCTGTCGAAGGCGAGTTTGAGATTGATTTTACCTCCGAAGGTATAATGCTTAGAATCACCGCACCTTCCGGCGGTGGGGAGAAAGTTGATTACTATGAGATCAGAGAGAGGGTAAAGGAACTTCAAATTGAGGATGTTGACTGGGAGGCAGTGCAGGAAAAGATAGATGAACCGGACGGGGAATGGGTGGAGATTGCCCCGCGCA
>CAYXAK010000002.1:29188-75214 GCA_964462585.1 uncultured Halanaerobiaceae bacterium | reverse complement strand
CTCAAAGCTAAGTCTCTAACTGATCCGTCAAAACGATTAACTCCGGCACTGACAACGCCTGATAAAATTATGAAGAAAATCAGAAAAAAAATAGTTATGTACAGGAACTTACTGACAGAAAAAGAGAAGGATTCACCGGTGCAAGTCATTTACTGCCGCACACCTCCCAATTAAAGATAAGAAAATTGCCCGCCTCTACTAAAGGCGGGCAGGAGTTGCTCAATACAGAAGAAAGTCACATTTCAAAAACTATCTGCCTTTCGTTAAAACTGGAATGAGACGCCTGCACCTGCTTCAATTACAGTGTCACCTGTCAGAATACCGGTGGCATAGGAGACGTCACCTCTGAATCCAAATTCATCCTGAATATGCTGGTCCAGAACAGCTCCTACATGAAGCTCAAAGTCCTCGATGCCACCTGTACCCCAGTAACCGGCACCGGCCAGAGCCTTAACTTCCAGCTCTTCCTCAACAGCAAGGGGATAAGCGGCGCTCAGCTTGGCGTTTACGTCGCCGTCGCCGAAGTAGTAGCCTATGTCCCCTATTATGCTGATGTCAGGGCGGACATAGCTCTCGGCGCCGAACCTGAGCCCGAAGTCGTCTGACCAGGAGGCCATGGCGTAGGGCCTGAGGTCCATCTCGAGATCGTCCTCGTGCTCAACGGCCTGCGCGCCTGTGGCCAGAAGTGATACCGCCAGAAAGCTGAAAACAACCGCAAGTGTTACTGCTCTCTTCATTTGTAAAACCTCCTTTATTTTGAAAACATTGATCCTATCCTAAAAGTCTGTCATCTATCATGTAGAAAAAGGCCCTGCATTCTACAGCAGGGCCTTTTGATTGTGCTATGCTATTTCATTCTCTGGATAATCATCACAGGCGGTGTTTAAAAGGAGATCTCTACACCAGCTGCGACCTCTCTGGACTGATAGTCGAAGTAATCGCTGAGAATATCATCATCGAATCTCAGCCATTCTTCTGTCCAGTCCACATATGCATCTACATCTTCGCCAATGTCGTAGCTATAGGAGAAGGTATTGCTTATCAGAGTTCTGTCTCCTGATTCGCCATCGTAAAACTCATCAACTTCAGTGAACTCTGCTTCTAACTCATTGATTCCTCTTTCGGCGAAGAAGTCGTAGTAAGTGCCGGACATCAGGTCAGCGGAAATTTCGTTGGAGAAAGTGGAATTCCCTAATTCGTATTGGGCATCTCCACTTACACCGATTGTAGTTCTGTCGATATCATATACTGCCCATGGAAGTTCTGGGGAGTCAATAGCAAATCGAGTTTCTTCCGCTGGAGCTGGCAGATAATCCTGTCCAGTAACCATTTCATAGCTCACGCCGGCGCCCAGCTCAAGATCATCAAACACTTCAAAGCCTTCAACGTCGGCGCTTACATCTATAGTCTGCTTATCATCCAGAGAGTCATCCCAGTCTTCCCAATAATCTTCCCAGTCAGGTGTCCTCCAGATTCCGGGTTCTACATATCCTACATAGCCATCATATTCTTCTACTATATCGTCAAGCAGCTGATCGTCAGCATCAGCGTGCATTTCAAGTTCATAGCCCAGACCAAAGGTGAAAAGGTCATTGAATTCGTACTCTGCGCCAAGCTCTACTGTATTGTCGGCAAAGTCGTAACTTTCGCCTTCTTCGCCAAAAACAGGTACTCCGAACCATTCTTCGGTGTACCTCTCCTGGCTTGCCTCTGCATCCAGTGTTAGATTTTCGATTGGCTCAACTTCTCCACCGGCGGTCAGCTTCATGTCTTCTGCCAGATAACCAAATTCAAAGTAGCCTTCTTCGAGGAAATCAGTGAGATCCTGATCTACTCTGAAGAAAGCACCTATCTCATCGTTAACCACACCATCTTCGTAATCTGAAGCATCACCGAATATATCTGAACCTCTGATAGGTTCAAAATCGGAGGCCCATCTTGCGTTACCGCTTAGCTCTGCCAGTCCTTCCAGTTCAGTAGAGGCACTGCCGCGTACGAATGTACCGATATCACCGAATCTCATATCTGAACTCACTGCCACATCGCCACCGAGTTCTATACCATCTAAATCAAATTCTGACTCTGCACCGAAGACAAGACTATTGTTCTCATGGAGCCAATTGGTGTGGCCAGTTTCAGCAGCGCCAGTTACATCAAGGCTAAGATCTCCAAATTCAAAGCCTCTCTGGGCGCCGAAGAGATAGCCGGTGTGGGAGTAGTCAACGTCAACCATATTTTCTGCTTCATCGTCCCAGTCTGCAAAGTCATCATCTTCATAACTTTCGCTGAAGGATGGAGATAAATCCACTGAGTCATCTCCGCTAGTATCTTCTGTTTGAATGAAGAATGCCTCTGTGCCCAAGAACTCCGCGGTAACTCCCTGTTCATAGGCAGGGATTGCAAAGGGAGCATTGGCATCACCATGAGCAGCAAAGTCTGCTATATCCAGAGCAGGTTCAGTTTCATAAGTCAGGTCAAGATTTTCTGTTTGGATGTTAAGCATGGCATCTTCTATATCCAGATCGGTGGAGGTATCTATAGGATCTGGTGCAAAAATACCTGCTATTGGAGTTCTCTTTTGCAGAAGCGTGAGCTCTAAAGAGGCATCGAATGCATCTCTATTGGCATCTGCACCTACTGTGAGTTCATGAGTGAATCCCTGCTCTTCCAGGAAGAAATCATCGATATCACCTGATTCTTCCTCAACACCATCCCATATAGAGAAATAATCAATTCTCCAGGCTTCTTCAAAGCCACCAGCGCCTGAGTCTATAACGCCTGTTGTGGTGTCTGCAACGTCAAAATCATGAGTTGCTAGAATTCCAGTTCCATTAGGTGCTATATCATCCTGAATATCCTGCGCTAAATCAACAGCATATGCCGCAAATGAATCAGTGCTTGTTCCATCATCTCCCGGCTCGGTTTCGACCATTCTTGCCTCAAGCTCGGCCGCAACCCACTCGGCGAAATCATACAGATCAGTGATGTATCCTTCAGAGGCAGTGTAATCAGCAGGATTAACCTCGAAGTCTTCTGCATCGAGAGCCCATTGTTCTACAGGGACTTCTGGAGTGCCAGTCACAGCGAGTGTCCAGTCTTCTAGATCATGATCATCTGCTGTTATAAAGCCTGCATCACCCAGATCAACGAAGTCTTCATGTTTGTAGTGAATGCCGTAGTCTGCCCAAAACTCAACAGCGGGCTCTTCCTCTTCCAGGTCCTCTACCCTCGCGTCGAGGGCGTCGATGGTGTCCTGGATGTCATCGGTCTCGGCCCAGAGCGCGTCTGTCTGGGTCTCGATGACGTAGCGGAGTGCGCCCAGCTCTGCCTCGAGCTGTTCGAGCTCCTCGTCAAATTCTGCAACCATGGCCTCGACTATCTCGGTCACCTGCTCGGCCTGGCCCTCGGAGAGCTCGTCCTGGGGACCGATCTCATCTTCCATCATCCGTTCGACTATTGCCACAACATCTTCTGCCTGTGCGGCTGTGAGGCCGTCTTCCAGTTCGGAGATGTCTTCTTCGAGATACATGATATCCTGATCTACTCTTTCAAATTCTTCATTGATGTTGTCCAGTGTGCGCTGAATGATCATGGCCATCTCATAACGGGTCATGGTCTGATCGCCTTTGTACTCACCATCAGGATAGCCTTCAACAACACCTGCAGCAACGAGTGCCTCTACTGCTTCATAAGCCCAGTGATCTTCATCTACATCAGGGAATGTTTCACCCTGAACGGCTGGAGCAGCAAGAGCCACTACCAGTACGAGCGCTAATGCGACTGTAATCTTTCTCATTAAATAATCCCCCTTGGTTTCATTAGGTTTGATCTGTTTATTTGTGGTTCTGTTCTATCCGGTCACCCATCTGCCTGTGGGGAGTCAGGAGATGAGTATCCTAGTTTCCTCACGCTCCTCAGCTCCCGGGTCAGCGAGCAACCAAAATAGAACCCATCATCTCTGACGCCTCCGTGGCTGCGGGGGCACCTCCTTTCCGCCACAGTTTAGGCACGAGATGATAAGACTTCTGTCATAGTTGTCTGTATCACAGCAGCGGATACAGGTGGAACAGTTGCAGAAAAAGATATCAAAAATAAAAGCGAACAGAGAATATGTATCAGAGACATTTCCTGCTCTCTACTGATTATATTTGAGATACAGCGAAAAAGTCCTTCTTCTGACCGGAAAATTTTATCCTTTTTCACTCGAAAATCCATATTTATTATAACACAGAGATGACAGTTTGTGAAGGGTGGAATATTGATTTTCTCGTACTATTCCCGATTTAAATATCTTCTGCCCAGTATAACCGCCGCATAATCGTCCAGCGGCCGTGAGGGCCTCCAGCTGATAATGCGGGAGAGAAAGCGCAGCATTGCGCCTTTCTCCTGGCGGTAGTAGAGCTTCACCGCCTCTTCGGTCGACCCTTTTTCATCCACAAATTTTATCTCAACCTCATCATCGACATGGGAAACTATCTCCTCGGCCAGGCGGGTGGCACCCGTGCCGCTGCCGATGACTATGGTATCGGGGCTGTATTCCCCCACAATATCACTCAGTTCACTCTTCAGCCCTGAGCGTTCCACGATAGTTTTGTGCCTGATCTCACCGCTTCTGGCCAGAACGGCCAGACCCACACGGGCCCGGCCGGGATCGATGGCCACTATCACCGCCTGAGGATTATCAGACATCACCGTCATCTCCGGATTCATCTCCTTCGGCCCGAACATCCTCGACCGTATCGTCCTCTATGGCGAAGGCGATATTGCCGCTGAGGCGATCGCTGCGCCAGATCTGCTCGTCGGCCTGAACGCTGACATCGACGCTGCCGTCATGGTCCTGAATATCGCTGACCAGCTGGTAGAAGTTGACGAAATCCAGGCTGCCGACGGTGCCATCTATATCCTGCAGCATGCCCTGTTCCGAAGCCTGTCTGTTGACATCGGCCAGGAGCTGTCTCAGCTCGTTATCTATGCTGGAAGTGCCGCTGTTGCCGTCTATCTCACGGGAAGCGATCTCCTCTCCTTTTTCATATATAACATAATTTCTGTTCAGATGCAAATCCGCCCTGAGCGTATCGTGACGGGGCACATTAACACGTGAGGCCAGGCTGATGATCATGCGCTCACCCCTGTCCAGATTGTAGAGGATCTGGGCGGCGTGCAGTATATCCTCTGTCTGCAGATGGAGTGCCATACCGGTATCCTCATCGGTATCGACCGGCCGCTGGCTGGCCACCTCGTTGGCCTGTGAGAGAAAATCATTGAGGTCGGCTATGATCTCATCCTCGCTGCGGCCGCCCTCGATAACGGCGGAATATACGATCTCACCCCGCCTGTAGACGATATCCTCGTCCATGAAATAGACGAGCTGATCGCGGGCTTCTTCCAGCTCCTCGTTGACACCGGCCAGCTCCTGGTTTAGCTCCTCCAGGCTGGCCTCAAGCTCGTCCCTCTCATCCCTGAGCTCTTCGACACGTCCCAGAAGATCATCACGCTCATACTCCAGCTCATCACGCTCGGCCTCCAGGGCATCGCGCTGGGCTTCCATCTCCTCGACTTCCTCTGTGCGCTCGGCCAGCTGGGTATCGAGCCTGTCCAGGCGCTCCATCACCTCGTTGATGTTGAAGAGGGCCTGGCGCAGGCCGGAATAGACCGTGAGCAGAATGACTATGGAGACCGCGGCGATGACCATCCCTGTCAGGACAGTGACGATCATCGAAGAATAGCGGGGTCTCAAGCCGAAGATGGAAAGGCGCTTTTTGCCCATCTTCATCCCCAGCTGATCGCCGATATAGGCGATCATCCCCGATACTATTATCAGCATCAATATCAGAACAAAAGCATACATAGACCGCTCACCTACTTTCCGGTGCGATATAGCAGTATAAGCCCCAGTGTGAGAAAGATCAGATTCTGCAGCCAGCCCCCCAGCCAGGGCGGTATTGTTCCCTGACTGCCCAGGACATCGGCCATCGTCATAATGCCATAATATATGAAGATGATGACCACACTGAGGCCCATTCCTGTGGCCGAACTGCCGCCCCGCTGCTGACCGAGCCCCAGGGGGGCTGCCAGCAGGGCGAAGATAAAGCTGGCAAAGGGTATGGCCAGGTTCTGATGCCAGAGGACTCTTTCCTCCAGCGCCTCCCGGCCCTGTCCGCGCAGGGCCTGGATATAGCCGGCCAGATCCCTCAAGTTCATCTCATCGGGGTCTCTGCCCAGCTCGGCCAGAGCCCCGGGATCACCGAGGTCGGCTCTGATTACATATTCGTCGAACTCCAGCTGGGGGATCCTTTCCCCCGGTCTCATCTCATACATCCTGCCCCTGTAGAACTCCCAGTCCTCATTTCTCCACAGAGCACCCTCGGCCTCTATCAGAAGGTGGGGCCGGCCTTTTCTGAACTCCTGCAGTATGACACCCGTCATCTCACCACTGTCGGCATCGAACTCCCGGGCATAGAGGACAAAATCGGGACCACCGTATTCTCTGTCCAGCGGCGTCAGAAAGAAATCGCTCTGGCTTCTGGGCAGCTCCTCACCCGTCTCTATGCGGTGGACATGGCGGGCATAGCGGTGGTTGGCCCAGGGCACCACAAATTCATTTATGCCAATAGCTCCCAGGCTGGTTATAAGCCCTATCAAAAGCGCCGGCACGATCAGCTTTCTCATGCTGAAGCCGCCGGCCCTGAGCGCTGTTATCTCGTTATCGCCGGTGAGCCGGCTGTAGCCCAGTATCGTCCCCAAAAGCGTGGCCATGGGGAAGGTAAAGACTATGACCTGGGGCAGCGAGAGGGCGAAGAGCTCCAGCAGCAGCCAGACGCTGATATCCCAGGTGGCATATATCTCGGCCAGTCTGAACAGCGTATCGACACCGAGCCAGATAGCGGAAAAAGCCGCTATGCCGAAGAGAAAGGGCTGGACCAGCTCTTTCAGTATATAGCGAAAGTAAATCTTCATACAGGCACCTCTTATCCATATCTGCTCATCTCATCTTTATTATATCATAACAGCCGTTTCAGTAAAATCGAGATTAAACTGCGGATTCAGCAAATTATCTCCCTGATAGATCTGATGCTGATCGTAATCACATGCGGAAGCGCTCGCCCAGATAGAACTCGCGGGCCACCTCGCTATCGGCCACCTCGTCCGAGGTGCCGGAGAGCAGTATATCGCCCTCGTGCATGATATAGGCCCTGTCGGTTATCGAGAGGGTTTCGCGCACACTGTGATCTGTGACCAGAACTCCCAGCCCCTTATCCTTGAGATAGCTGATGATATCCTGGATATCATTTACCGCTATGGGGTCGACACCTGAAAAGGGCTCGTCCAGAAGTATAAATGAGGGGTCTGTGGTCAGCGCCCGGGCTATCTCCACCCGGCGCCTCTCACCGCCCGAGAGCTGATAGCCCTGGCGGTCGGCTATGCGCTCTATGCCGAACTCCTCCAGCAGCTCATCGGCCCTGGCCTCCCGCTCTTCTGCCGGCATATCCTGCCCCTCTAAAATGGTGAGCAGATTCTGGCGCACTGTCATCTTGCGGAAGACGGATGCCTCCTGGGCCAGATAGCCTATGCCGCGGCGGGCCCTCTTATACATGGGCAGTGAGGAGATATCGTCATCTTTCAGAAATATCCTGCCCTCGTCGGGATGTATCAGGCCCACGATCATATAAAAAGTGGTTGTCTTGCCGGCACCGTTGGGGCCTAAAAGCCCGACTATCTCACTTTTGTTTACCTCCAGATCGACACCGTCGACGGCCGTGAGGCTGCCGAAGGTCTTGACCAGCCCCTCAGTTCTGATCGTCACCGCAGATCACTCCTCATCTTCCTGGAGATCATCTTCAGCGTCCTCCTGATCATAGATTCTGATGCGGGCATCGCCCCTGAGATCGACGGTCTCGGCCGCCAGATCTATCTCCACCTCTTCGGCTGAAAAATCATCACCCGCTCTGGTGCCCTCCACATTGCCCGTGAGCAGGGCATAATCATCGGCCATGAAGTATTCCACCAGATCTGCATGGGCGGTGAAATCCTGAAACTCCACATAGGCATCATCGCTGAACTCGGCCCTATCATCTGCCAGAAAATAGAGCAGATTTCCGGAGGTCACATACAGGTCGGGGGCTGTGGTTATGACATCACCGCGAAACTCCACCAGCTGTTCCAGTGTGTTAAAATCGGCCTCCTGTCCGGTGACCTCCATATCGTCGGCCAGAAAGCGGGCATTGCCCCTGACCTCGACCAGATACTCCCCCTCCTCCAGTGTGGAGATGTGGATCTCATCTCCCTCAAGATCGCGGTAGCCCTGAGCGGAGAGGGAAAATGAAGCTGTTAGAACAAAAGCCAGGGCCACAAGAACTGTTATAAGAGCTACTTTAGAAAAATCACGGTCAAAATTTTTGTCAGTCAAAGTTATCCTCCTTCCACCTGATGCGGGCCGGTCTCTCTTCCTCGCCGTAGAGCGAAAAACTCTTCAGGCTGGCGGGAGCGGAGAAAGAGCTGCCCCGGGCCGTGAAGTTTTCGCCCTCGATCTCGGTATCACGGTCGGATCTTATGATATTTTCCTCCTGCTCCCAGACCAGATCGCTGCTCACAAATCTGAGCCTGTCGGACATTATTGTGCTGGAGCCGGGAAATTCCAGCCTGCCCTCCTGCATAATATAGCGGCCCAGCTCGCCTTCCATGATATAATCCGGTTTTTTCTCGGTATCAGGTGCTTCTCCCTCTGCCTCCAGATCCTCTCCCAGATAGACATCGGCGGTGATCGGCTCGAATGTCACATCCTCCCCCGCTTCTCTTCTCACTGCTCTTTCCGAGCTCACCAACCAGCGGCTTGTCCCATCATCGCTGAAGAGAGTGAGCCGGCCTGAACGCACCGCCTGTCCGGGTTCATCGAGAAGCTCCTCCTCTTCGGGAGCCGGATCGGTTTCGGGCTCAGCCTCCTCTTCCTCCCCTGTGCAGCCGCCGGGTATTATGAGGAAAGCCACCAGCAGCAGTATAACCGGGATCGATATCAGCAAAGTTTTTCCGGACTGTCCGGAACTAAAAGTGAACAAAGCTATCAGTCTCCCCCTGCGGAACGAAAACCACCCTTTTTCAGCACCAGTTCAGCCGTTCTCCCGGCCGCACCGGGAGAACCCAGCTCCTCTCTAATCTGATTGTATCCCTCCTGCTGGGACAGAATGGCTTCTTCATCCTCGAGCAGTTCTGCCGCTCTGCTGTAAATTATATCATCTTTGACGTCTTTTTGCACGAGCTCGGGCACAACCTCCCGGCCGGCGATTATATTGGGCAGGGCGATATGCTCTGTGCGCAGAAAGAGTCTGGCGGCCAGAGCTGTGAGCCGATCGGCCTGGTAGAGGACTATCTGGGGACAGCCGATGAGAGCCGCCTCCAGTGTGGCACTGCCCGAGGCTATGAGACCCAGATCCGCACCACCCATAACGGTGCGGGTGTGCCCGCCTATCAGCTCCACCTCTTCTGCCAGCTGCTGGCCCAGAAGTTTTTTTGCCCTCTTTGTATCCTCAGGTCTGACTGCTATGACCGGGCGCAGATAGTGCTCTTCCTGCAGACTGCGGGTTGCGGCCAGCATCGGCCTGAGCAGCGATCTTATCTCCTCGGGGCGGGAGCCGGGCAGTAAAGCCATGACCTTCTCACCCGGATCCAGGACCTCACCGCCCTTATTCTGGATGATCCCCTCCAGCTGCTGCCGGCACTGACGCTGATCGTAGGGAGAAGCTATCTCATCGAGGAGGGGATGTCCCACATATTCCACTTCAGCCCCGGCCTCACGATAGAGATCCCGCTCCCGGGGAAAGATGGCGGCAACTGTGACCTCCTGCCGGGCCAGCCATTTGGCCCGCCATCTGCCCCAGCACCAGGCCGTGGGCGGAATATAGTGCACCACCGGCACATTCCTGCGCCTGAGGCCGCGGGCCAGATACATATTGAAGCCCGAATAATCGACCAGCAGGGCCAGATCCACATCTCCCTCCTCCGCTCTTTTCAGGAGCAGATGGGCCCGGCGCAGATGGCGGGGCAGTGAGGTCAGGGCACCGCCCAGACCGAAGCTGCCATCTCCCTTATCCACCAGCTGCTGCTGGCCCAGGCGGGACAGCTCACTGCCGCCCATGCCGGTGATGCGCAGCTGGGAGAGTTCCTTTTTGAGTATTTTAACCACCCGGGCGGCATGCATATCTCCAGATGCCTCTCCGGCCACCACCATCAGTTCATTCAAATTGCCAGACCTCCTGCTTTATTGAAGAGTATTTGCTCTGATAACTATATCATTTTTACGGGCTATCTGCAGGCATTTTTCCTCCTCCAGCAGAAAAACACCACCGGCCTCAAGGACCAGGCCGGCGGCCTTTATTTCGGCCAGAAGCCGGACTGTGCGGGGACCGATGGCGGGTATATCGAGCCTGTCATCCTGGTCGGGCCGGCTGGCCTTGGCCATCACAGCATCCGGACCGGCCAGATCACCGGCCCTTTTGATGGCGGCATCGGTGCCCTCCACGGCCTCCACGGCCAGCACGGTCCCCTCTTTCAGCAGCACTGTCTGCCCTATCTCCAGATCGGCCATCTTACGGGCCAGGCTGAGACCCTGCCGGAAATCATCTTCCAGCTCGCCGGCCCTCTCAGCAGGCCCGGCCAGAAGACCCGGCTCGAAGTTTCTCTCCTGCAGGTAGACATCCTGGGGCAGAATTTTAAAGCCCGCCTCCTCCAGGGCCGAGGCTATCCCGGCAAGTATGGTCTCATCCTGGTAATCGGGAAGCCCTGCCAGCAGTTTCTGCATCGCTGCATCCAGGTCTAGATCTCCATAGAGCCTCTCCTTGCGCACCTTGCCCAGCATGATGACCTCATCTATATCATCCTGCTGCAGCCGGTCTATGAGAGATTTCAGCCGGCCCAGATCTATCTCCCGCACCTTTTCTGCCGGGTTGAACTGGCCCGTATCCTCTCCTGCAATCTCATATACTGTCACCCGGCGGCCGGCCTCTAAAGCCCTCTGCATCCATATTTCGGGCAGTCTGCCGCCACCGGCTATCAAAGCTGTTTTAGCCATATACTCATTCCTCCCCGCTGCCGGGACAGATATCATCACTGCCGGCCATAAATTCAATCAGCTGCTGGGCTCTGCCGCTCTCCCGGCTCTCTTTTTGCAGATCCTCCAGGCGGCAGTCGGGGCGGTCCGGACTGCGAAAACAGCTGCGGAAAATATTCTTGAGCTCGCTGAAGGCCGTCCGGTCCACATCATCCCTTCTCAGGCCGACGGCATTGAGTGTGCGCACCCGGGCCGGAACACCATCGGCCAGCAGAAAGGGCGGCAGGTCAGCCGTCAGATGGGAATGGCCTCCCAGCATGGCCAGCTCCCCCACACTGACACCGCTGTCGACCACGACCATGCCGGCCACAAAGGCCTCACTGCCTATTTCGACATCTGCTTTCAGGCAGCTGGCATTTGCTATACTCACACCTGAGGCTATCTTCACGCCGGGGTTTATCACGGTATAGGCCATGAGAAAATTATCATCGCCGATCTGAACGGATCTGCCCGCACTGCCTCCGGCTCTGATCAGAGAATATTCCCGGAATATATTGCCGCTTCCGGCCGCTATATCGGCCGGAAGGCTGCCGGCAGCTGCATCGAGGATGGCGTTTGATTCCACTCTGTTATCGGCCCCCAGGCTGATAGAACCAGCCAGTGTGGCTCCAGGCCCTATCCAGCAGTCCCGGCCCAGCTCGACTTCAGGCCCTATTTCAGCCCCGGGGCCCACTGTGCAGCCCGCAGCCAGGCTGGCTTCCTCCGCCACTCTGGCCGTGGGGTGAATTTGCACCTTCTCCTCTCCACTCTTCACGGCACTCACTCCCCCGGTGAACGGGTGGCAAATGTCAGCTCGGCCTCGGCGGCAAGCTCTCCTTCAACCTCGGCCCGGGCCGTCACCTTGCCCAGGGATGAGCGCAGCCTCAGCATCTCCACTCTTAACCTCAGCCTGTCTCCGGGCACCACCTGCCGCCTGAATTTGGCCTCCTTGATGCCGGCAAAAAAGGCTATCTCATCGCTCTCCTCTTCGGTGCTGTAATAGAGGAGGAAGCCGCCGGCCTGGGCCATGGCCTCAACTATGAGAACACCGGGCATGACCGGGGTTTCGGGGAAATGGCCCTGAAAGAATTCCTCATTTATGGTCACATTTTTGATGGCCTCCACATATTCTCCGGGAACGACGTCCACCACCCTGTCTATGAGCAGAAAGGGATAGCGGTGGGGAAGAAGCCCCTTGATATCATTTACATTATAGTTTCTGTCCATGTATATCCTCCTTTTCCTCCAGTTTCCTCAGTTCTCGCTGTCTCTCTTTATGTAAGATGCGGGCCAGGCGATGATTGAGGGTATGGCCGCTGCGCACCGCTATTATGCGGCCCAGCACCGGTCCGGCCAGAAAGAGATCTCCCATCAGATCCAGCAGCTTGTGCCGTGCGGCCTCATCGCTGAATCTCAGCTCATTCTCCGCACCCTGGCGGGAGAAGATGACGGCATTCTCCCTGCTGCCGCCCCGGGCCAGGCCTTTCTCCTTTAAGGTTTTAATCTCCTCCTCCAGCACAAAGGTGCGGGCCGGAGCCAGAGATCCGGCAAAGTCCTCTTCCTCCGGAAAAAAGGAGAGCAGCTGCCGGCCGGGCGGGCGCTCACCGTAATCGAGCTGATAGTGGTAGGAGGTCTCTCCTGCGGGCAGAATGATCAGATAATTCTCCTGCTGATGGCAGCCCAGCTTCTCTTCGGGCCTGTAGGCCATGAGCTCCTCATCCTGTTCATCGGTCCCGGCGGATTCCAGCTTCTGGACCAGTGTCAGGGCGCTGCCGTCTCCGGCGGGGACCTCCGGCCCCTCCATCTCCACCAGCAGATTATCTATATTTAGACCGGCACAGGCGGCCAGCAGATGCTCGACAGTCCTGACAAGCTTATCTCCATTCCGGCCCAGGTCGACAGCCCGGACAGTGCTGATCACGTTCTCCGGCCGGGCGGTGATGCGGGGTGAACCGCTGAGATCTTTCCTGACAAAGACTATGCCGCTGCCGGGTGGTGCCGGCTTCATCCTCAAACGGCAGTGCTCACCGCTGTGCAGTCCCCTGCCCTCAAGACAGGCCTCCCCTGCTGCCGTCTGCTGAGATCTGATCGACTCTAACATGTTTTTTCTCGCCCCCCTTGTAACCGTCAAAGACCCAGTTCTATCTCCACATTGCCCTCGGCCCGAAATATATCCTCTTCTCCCAGGTGAACCTGGGCTCTGTCGGCCGTTATCCAGTCACCATCCTCTTCCTCCAGACGCACATTGTGGCGCATATAGAAGATCTCATCCTCCTCAATATAATCACCTTCGTCTGCCGTTATTTTGCGGCCGCGATAATCTATATCGACACTGCCCCGGGCCTCAAAATTGCCGGTCTCACCGAACATCTCCAGCCTGTCAGCTTTCAGCTCCAGAAGCTCCGCCTCCGGATCTGATCTGTATTCGAGCAGAACATCATCTGTGAAAATAAACCTCTCCTCCTGCAGATAGACCGTCAGCTCCTCCCCGGCCGAGGTGCCTTCGGCAAAGGTGAGCACAACATCTGTGAAGAAGGTGGCTATCTCATTCTCCCTGTCTATCTCTCCCCGGAGCGAATCCACCTGGTAATCCTCCCAGTAAACTGTCACACCCTCGCTTATCTCAATTATATCGGCCTGATAGTCGAGCAGACCGGATTTAATCTGCATACCATCTGCCGTCACTGAGCAGGCGGCCATAACCAGCCCCGCCGCCAGAAAAGCCGGCAGAACCCGAAATAAAAAAAATTGAAAACCCTCTCCCTCACTTCTCAACACCGCTGACATCTCCTTTCCTGAAATTGATCTGCAAAATTCATCAAAAAACCATTATCTTTCTCATCAGACCGGTCAGCAGTGCCGACCATTTGTTGCGGAAGATGATCAGCAGCAGACCGAGAAAGGTAAAGATAATATGGGGCAGCCAGGCCGCTGTCAGAGGGCTTAAAACCCCGCTGCGGCCGAAGGAGCGGGCAAAAGAGACCAGAAGATAATAGGAAAAAATTATAATGACAGTGAGGGCCAGAGACAGGGCCCTGCTCTCCCTGTTGCCCAGGCTGAGAGGCATCCCGATCAGAACAAAGACCAGAGGAGTCAGGGGCAGTGCTATCTTCATGTGATAATCGACAAGCAGTGAGGTGACATCGATGCCGCTGCGGCGGAAGAGCTCGATCTCCTCCCGCAGCTCCTCCCGGCTCATCTCCGCCGGTGTGCGCTGGCGGGCCAGAAATCGGTCCATATCCTCCTCCACTGTGAAGACCATCTCCTCGAAGCCCGCGGCCAGATCGAGCCTGCCGTCCGGCAGATAGCTGTGCACATGTCCCTGGAAAAGCCTCCAGTCCTGCTCCACCACCTCACCCCTGGCGGCGGTGATAACCTCGGGAAAATCGTCACGGCCCTGCTGCTGGAAGATGATGACCCTTTCCAGCCGGGCCTCTTCCTCATCATAACCCCGCACATAGAACACCCTCTCATCCGGCCCCTCAAAGAATACATTCTCCCTCACCTCGGGCATGATATCCTGCAGTGCGGCTTCTCTGATGATATTGCGGGCCCTGTGATTGGTCCAGGGCACGACATTTTCGTTGAGAAGATAGGTCATGCCGCTGACGATGAGGCCGAAGATGATCAGGGGTATGGCCAGGCGGTAGACGCTGAAACCGCCCATGCGCAGGGCGCTGAACTCCCGTTCTCTATTGAGGCGGCCTATCCCGGACATGATGGCAAAGAGAACGGCCACCGGAAAAGTCTCGACCACTATCTCCGGCAGCTGGTAGGCGATGAGCTCCAGCACTGTGGCCAGGGCCACATCCTGCATGATGATCATATCGGCCACCTGGTAGAGAAAATTGCTCAGCATCACCACTGTTATGATCAGCACACCGGCCAGATAGGGCCTGGCCACCTCTTTGAATATATAGCTGTCCACAAGGGGAGGTCTTATTTTCCCCATATTCACATCCTCTCTGCCGGTTCAGATCTGTAGTCTGAGGTATTATTCTGAGGTTTTGTTAGAAGGTGAAATCTATGCCTGCCTTGACGCTGTCCATTCCTATCACGCTCAGCTCACCTGACAGCTCCGGAGCCAGCTGTGTCCTGGCACCGATATTTATATCATCACTGGCAAACTCCAGCATGAGATTTGTGCGCGGCAGGGAAAAGCCCTCACCTTCCTCTGCATAGGCTATGCCCTGTACTCCGGGGTTGTGGACATAGTTCAGTCCGATAAAGAGACCGTCAGGCTGGGAATCTCCTATGCCGAAATGCAGATCGAAGTTCTCGCCCAGATATTTGCTGACACTGACATAGGGCGATGTGCCCCTGATGCCGGCGGCGACGGCCGGCCTCTCCTCCTCCTCGGTCAGTATCCGGGCCTTGAGCAGAATACCCAGCTCCTCATCGTGGACCGGATGGTCCTGAACCTGACCGCCCAGCTCCATGAAGTTCTCCAGGCGGAAAACTCCGTAGATGCGGCTGCGGTTCTGGCGGTATTCCGCACCGACCCTCCCCCTGTAGGCCATGATCCTGGCCGTCGGTATGGTTATCAGCTCACCGTGGGTCGATAGGGGCTGGGGGTCGACCTGAGCTCCGACCTTTGGAGCCGTCAGAACAGCTGATAACATGATTATAAGTGCGGCTATAAAAATTTTATTCTTTATCTTCATCGGACATCTCCTCCTTTAATTTCTCCAGCTTATTCTCCAGTTCATCGATCCTGCTTTTAAGGCGGGGAAGCCGGCGCATGCGGGCCTCAAGCTTGAGGTATTCACGGTGGGGGCGGGCGGGTATACCGGAATATATTCCGGCTTCTTCTATATTTTTGCCGACCTTGGCCTTGCCCGTAAAGGTGATATCATCTCCCAGCTGGAGATGATCTATGATACCCACCTGTCCGGCCAGCGTAACCCTCTCACCCAGCTCGGTGCTGCCGGCTATACCGCTCTGTCCGGCGATGAGGGCGGCCGGACCTACCTGCACGTTGTGAGAGATCTGCACCAGATTATCTATCTTGCTGCCGGCCCCGATTCGTGTCTCGCCATCTGCGGCCCTGTCCACGGCCGTCAGAGCTCCTATCTCCACATCATCCTCAATTATCACCCTGCCCTGCTGGGGAATTCTGTAGTGGCTGCCTTCCTGGCTGGCATAGCCGAAGCCATCGCTGCCTATGACCGCCCCGGACTGTATCTCCACCCTGTCGCCTATCTCACAGCCGGGCAGGACCGTCACATCGGGATGGAGAAGGCAGTCCCGGCCGATCTGCAGGGGGCCTGTCAGTGTGCAGCCCGGAGCTATCCTGGTGCGGCTGCCGATCCGGACAGATCCCTCTACCGTTACTCCGGCGTGAACGGCGACATCCCCGGCCAGCTCGGCTGCAGAGCTGATATAAGCTTCATCCGCCACACCCTCCCGCCGGTAGCGTTCATCGGGGAAGAGCTCAGCTGCCCGGGCATAGGCCAGCCGGGGTTCATCGACCACTATGGCCTCGATATCGGGGGTGTAGAGCTCCTCCTCCAGCAAAATTAAAGCGGCTCCATTCTGCAGAGCCTGCTGTAAAAAGCCCTCATCCTCTGCATATGTCAGGCTATTCTCGCCGGCCGAGGCTGCACCACAAATTTCAGAGATCTCCAGGTCGGCAGGAGCTTTCAGCTCTCCCCCCACCATGCCGGCGATTTTCTCGGCCCTTATGCTCTCATTTATATCATTCATCTTCATCGCTGTGATCTCCCCCGTCATCTTCTGATCCCTTCGCTTCGCTTTCACTGCCCTCATCTCCGTCCATTATCTCGGCCACCTGTTCGGTTATATCCTCCTCGACAACATGGGCGGCTTCGGCGGTGACAACGGCGTCAAACCTCTCACTGCCATCCATCTTCTCGATGGCAGCGGCTATGGACTCATCGAATTTATCCTGGATTTCTGCGACCTCCTGCTGGTACTGCTGATAGACCGAATACTGATCTTCGGTCTCCGGACCGTCCAGATCAAGCTGCCGGTAATATTCCTCCAGCTCTTCTCCCCTCTCGTCCAGTTCCTGCTGGTAGCTGGCCGCCTTCTCGCTCTCCTCCAGGAGCCGGTCCAGATCCACCCGTGCCACCCGATGTTCGGGAGGCCTATCACAGCCCCCGGCAGCGGCCAGCATAAAAAGCAGCAGAAGGGCCAGAATGCATTTTCTCATCTATATATCCCCTTCCTCAATTCTCATAAAGGCTGTGCAGGTTTCCTTTCATCGCCTCCAGCTGGAGGTTCAGACGCTCTTCCAGCTGCTCCCGGGCTGTTTCCAGGCGCTCCCGCTCCTCCGCCTGAAGTTCAGCAATCTCCTCTTCGCCCTCTTTTCGGTAGGATTCCAGGCTCTCTTCCAGCCCGGACATGACGTTCTGCACATAGAGATTGTGGCGCTGTCTGAGCTGTCCCACCTCTCTCAGGCGCTCCTGTTCCAGGCGGGATTCCAGCTGCTGTTTTACACGCTCGATCCTGTTCTCTATATCGGCCTCTATCTCCGCCACCCTCCCGCTTATCTCCTGATAGCGGTCGGCGGAGAGATCCATGGTTCTGAGTTTTACGCGCAGATTGAGAAGTTCGGGCCAGTTTTCCTGACGGTAATCCCTTCTCACTTCCTGCAGAATCTGAAGTTCCCGCTCACTGATCTCGCTGTCGATCTCCATTATCTCCCTCTCCAGGGCGGCTTCACTCTCACTTATGAGCTCTTCAGCTTCCTCCAGCTGCCCGGCTCTGAACTCCTCGAACCGACGCTGAAACAGCATCTCTTCCCGGGCTATAACCTCTTCGCTGCTGGCTCTTTTGAGATCGTATCTGCGCTGCAGAAGCCGCTCTAATCCGCTCTCCAGTCCAATCAGATCGAAATTTTTCTCCCGCTCGGATCCGGCCTGCTCTGAGACCGAAGCCATAACACCGGCTCTCTTTTCCCCGGCAGTTTCGGCCAGGTTTGAGAGATCACGACCGACACCCTCCGCCTCGATGACTCGCTCCGGTCTGGTTATATCGACCGCTGTACCCTGCAGATAGAGGGCGGTGAAGAGAACAGCAGCAGACACCACCGCCAGCACCAGGGAATAGAGGCCGTATTTGCTTATTTTCACAAGCAGCTTCATGACAATCACGCCTTCTTTATCAGCTTAATTAGATCAGCTTAATTAGCCTATCTCATCGAGAACTTCCGGTGTCAGATCATAGCCGCCGTAGAGAATATTTTCACCCTCCAGAACAACCTCCAGATTCTTCTCCTCGGCCAGCTCGGTTATGACCTGCTCTATATCCTGCAGAACTTCTCCTATCAGCTCCTCTTCCCGCCGGGAGAGCTCTTCCTGATATTCCTGCAGCATCTGCTGCTGTTCATTCTCCCCCATATCTTCAGCTTCCTCTTCCAGTTCCATCTGCATCTCCTGTGCTTCCAGATTGAGCTGCTCCTCCGCCTGCTCTTTATCTGGATGGTTCTCGAAGACCTCCTGTACACTGACAAAGGCGATCTCGCTCCGTTCTTCCTCTTCTGCCCTTATTATGGTCCCATCGGCCAGTATCAAACCCAGTCCCAGACCGACAAAGAGAGCGACCACAACAGACAGTGACATTAATTTTCGTGTTGTCAATTTGGCATCCTCCTCAAATTACTGGTGATTATATCCCTTTTTTTATATCTTTCTTTAAAACGTCTGTCCGAAGCTGAGATGTGGTGTTCCCGACCAGTCCTCGTCAAAGGCATAATCTATTCTGACCAGACCTATGGGGGTATTGAGGCGGACGCCCGCTCCCACTCCCCTGTTCAGATCGAAGAGAAAGGGCGTATCATCGTCGTCATTCCAGACCTTACCGTAATCGTAAAAACCCGCTCCCTGCACATTATCTATGATCTGAAAACGGTATTCCGCATTCAGGAGCGCCATGTTATCACCGCGCCGGCGGGAATAGCCGCGCAGCGAATCGGGCCCGCCCAGTGTGTACTGCTCGTGGAAGGGCAGCTCGGTGTTGCTGAGGCCTATCTCACCTCTAAATGCCACGGCATGATCATCCCTGTAGCCGGGGAAGTAGGCCCTGTTATCGCTTCTCAGCTTGAGAAAATCATGGTCTCCTCCCAACACATAGCCGGCCGTCTCCAGGGAAACCCTGTTGAGGCCGCCATCCCGGGGAAAGAGGGGATGATCGCGGGTATCGCGGCTGCCGCGCATCGTCACACTGTGGGTCGATATCCTCTCATCCAGGTCGCGATTGTATGTTAATGTCAGACCGGCATCCCAGTTCTCGGTCACGGGATGGTCGAACCTGGTGTCGACACCGCGGACGCGGTTACCCCGCTCCTCATCATATATATCGAGGCCGAAGGCCAGATGGCTGCCCATCACCCGTGGTTCCTCAAAGGTGAAGTTATAGCGGGTCTGATCGCCAAAGCGCCAGTCGAAGGCTATGGTCTGACCGCGGCCTAACAGATTTCTCTCCTCCACATCGAGAAATCCGAACCAGCCGTCCTCGGAATGGTAGCCGCCGCCGAAATTGAGGCTGCCGGTATTGGCCTCCTCCATCTGAATGATCAGATTGGCCCTGTTCTCCACCTCATCCACAACCTGCAGGTCGGGGTAGATATCCTGAAAGTATTCGGTGGCAAATAGCCTCTGGGTGGCCATCTCTATCTGCTGCTGGTTGACGGGCTGGCCGGGCTCCAGTCCTTTCAGCTCCCTCTCTATAATATAATCTCTGGTCTTTTCATTGCCCTCAAAGGTCACCTCGTTGAGATAGCCGGGGTTCATTGTCAGTGTGAGCTCACCTTCGGGTGTGAAATCCACGTCCTCTATCCTGGCCATGATATAGCCATCTTCCTGAAACCTGAAGTTGAGATCGCTGAGGCCGGAGTTGAGTGTGTTGACATTGAGGACTTCATTCTCGCTAACCCCTATCTCCTCCAGGATCTCAGCCCTTGTGTAGACATCCTCGTGGCCGCTGATCTCTATTTTAGATATGCGGGGAAACTCCACCACTTCAAAGATGGCCTCCAGACCATCGGGGCCTGTGGCGAAGCTGACATTGACATCATCAAAATAACCCATCTCATAGACTGCTTCCATATCATCACGCAGTCTGTCTCTATCATATTCATCTCCGGGCTCTGTCGATATATGCTCCCTGATCCTCTCCTCCGATATATTTTCGTTGCCCTCAATGGTGATCTCCGCAACTGTATCCTGAGCCCCGGCGGCAGCCGAAAGGGCAAATACCATCACAGCTGCCAGGGCCGCTGCCAGCAATGTTTTCTTCATTCTTGACCTCCTTGCCATTTTAGAAAGATAATTTTTTGCAGATCATTAAAATTCTATCCCTGTCTCTATTGTTATCGAATAATCCTGCCAGCCATCCACGCCTACATCTATTAAAGTTCCTCCCAGTGAGGTATAATCCGTAAGAGAATAGCTGAATATCAGGTCTGTCTCCATACTGCCTGCGGAAAAATCGCTCTGGGTTTCGAGATAGAGCCTGTCGGTGAGGTCCTTGCCCATATGCAGTGAGACCTCCTGCTCCCAGCCCAGATCATGTGTGATTATCTCCAGGCGATCAAGCTCCAGGGCCTCACGCAGTGTGCGCTGAAATTCCAGAACCTGCAGCTGAAATGAATCGCTGAAAAAGCGGAATATCTCGCTCTGTATCATACCGCCCAGAGATCTGTCCCCACCGCCCAGAAAACCGCTGAGGGCACCACGGCTGGTAAGAAGTGTCAGAATCTCCTGCTCCGTCAGCTCCGGCACGGAGGAGAAGGTGGTGTTGATATTATCCGGCGTACCATCGAGTGTTACATTGATGGTTGTGCCCTGTGTTCTGGTGCTGGCCCTGACCAGCACTCTCGGCACCACACCGCGGCTGGCGGCAAAGTTCAGACGGGCACTCTCCAGTGTGAAGCGGTTATTGTAGAAAAAAGCCCAGCCCTGACGCGAGGAAAGCTGACCATCGATTGTCAGCCTGTCCCGGTAGAGCAGGCGCAGATTGCCCTCTTCAACCTTCACCTCGGCGTTTTCGTGCCGGGCATAATTATTGCTGCCGGCTCTGATGTTGATATCCAGCCCGGGCTGAAATCGGGCGTCCTCACCCTCAATCTCACCGGGCATCTCCATCTCGCCTTCCGGCAGAACTGCGACCATATTGTCGAAACGGATATCTCCTGTTATCTGCGGTGTGTAGAGCCCGCCGGTTATATCCAGTTCACCGGAAATATCGGCGGTGCTCTCCTGATAGCTGAGAGGCAGATCGCCGGCTTCCAGCGCAATATGCCAGAAATCATCGGTATCCAGGATATCGATATGGCCTGCGGCCTCGAGATAGCCATCGCCCATGGTAAGCCTGCTGTCGACCAGCTCCATCTCACCGCCGGAAAAATCAAAGGCCAGCTTACCCTCAGCGATATCCTCCTGATCGAGATCCAGCTCGGAGATATCCAGATCAAGTCTGCCCTCAAGTTCGGGATCTTCCAGGCTGCCCCGCCCCTCAACTCTTCCATCCAGCTGGCCGAATACTCCCATGTTATCGGGCACGAAAGACTCGGAGAAGGCCAGGGGAAAATCCTCTGCCACCAGGGCAAAACTGGCCTCTTCACTCATATTCTCCTGGAGCGAGAGTGAGGCCTCCAGGCCCAGTCTGCCTTCATCTTCGGCCAGAAGCTCCTGCTCCAGTTCCAGATTGAGATCCTCATCCAGTATTGCCCTGCCGGTAACCTCCCGCAGGCTGTAATCATTTATGATGAGATCGACGATTTTAGTTTCCAGTTCAGCCCGGGGTGTGGCCAGCTCACCGCTTAAATCACCACGCAGCTCGACCCCACCGGCCAGTTCCACCTCACCGGTGGAGAATATATCGGATAGATGTTCGAGCTCGAGTCCGGAACCAAACAGTGAGAGATCATAGCTGTCGCTGATCCGGCCGCTGAGATTAACCTCACCCCAGCCGAATCCATCACCGGCCATTGTGATATCCACATCAGCGAGAGGATCCTCAAGGCTGCCCCCTACATCCACATTACCATCCAGGCTGTAGGGCAGCTCCATCGCCAGTTCATATCCAAATTTATTCAGATAATACTCGAGTTCCAGATCGGAGAGATCGAGATTGAAATCCAGAGAGGGGTCGGCCATCAGCTCCTCAGCTCTGCCATCTATCCGCACTGAACCTGAACCCGGCTGCCAGAGTCCCGAGCTCATCTCCAGAGCTTCACTTTCGTAGCTGCCCTCACCTTCAAGCTGGCCCAGCTCATAATTCTGCCAGACCATATCCTGCAGCAGAAAGCTGACAGAAGCCCCGGGGTCCTCATAGAGGCCGAAAGCCTCTCCCCTGATACTGGCCCGGCCGGCCACATCCTCATCGAAATCGGGCAGCGTGTCGGCCAGATGTTCCAGCATATAATTCTCGAGCACAAAGTCCACGGAAAAATCATCTTCGGCAAAATCTCCGTTCATGGTAAAGACAGCGTTATCTCTCTCCATATACAGGTCTTCGACCTGAAAGGGCTCATCCTGACTCCAGAAAAAGCTGGCCCGGGAATTTTTGAAGGCCAGCTCATAATCATCGACAAAATCGGGTGAAAATACCGTGCTCTCCGAACGGGCATCCGATCTGACCCGTATATCATCCAGGGGGCCCTCTATATCGACTGTGCCTCCCACATCACCGCTGAGCGGGAGGGCTATCTGGAAGAGCTCATTTATATATTCATAGGTGAGTCCTTCCACCGACAGCTCCAGGTCCAGCTTTGGAGTCCCGGGAGAGATATCGAGACTGCCCTGGCTGATGACCCTGGCACTGCGGCTTGCAAAGACCAGATCGTCGAGCACAAATTCCTGGCGGGAGGGGCTGTATCTCAGCTCACCTCGACCTTCCACGATCTCCATACCGTAAATATCAGCTCCGGGCACGTGCACTGTGGAGGAGAGCTCGGGTTCGGCAAAATCGCCGCTGATCCTCCCCGATACTTCGGCCTCACCCGCTATCCGATCAGACTCCTCCGCATCCACATATCCGGCAAGTGTAGGCAGTTCCAGCCTATCGGTATCAAACCAGATATCGAAGCTCTCTTCATTTAAATCCAGCTCACCTGAAAGCCTGCCCCGCCCCAGGTCAGTGTCGAGCTCGAGAAAACTTATTTCGAGAGAACCCTGGCTGTACCAGAACTCACCGTGAGCCGATCCTCCGGGCAGGTCAGCAAAGCTCAAATCGCTGAGATCGGTCTCGATATGGGCCTGCATATCCTCAGCACTCAGGCCGCTGCCGCTTATCCGGGCTGAAAGATCGAGTGCGCCCGTCTCCGGCCAGAATTCACCGCCTTCAGCTATCATGCCGTCGGGCAGTATCGAATGCAGCAGATCCAGGCCAAAATCTTCAGTCTGCAGTGAGAAATTGTAGAGCATCTCGGCAGTGTCGAGGCGCCCTGAAAAGCTCAGGGATTCATGCCCCTTTGCTTTACCTCCGGACTCCAGGAAATTCAACCTGCCCTCATCGACAATCAACCTGCCCTCCTGCCAGGCAGCAGATATCTCACCCGTCATCTCCTCACCCCTGACAGAAAGGCCTTCAAGATCGATCTGCAGTGAGGCCTCGGGTCCGCTCTCACCGGCGGCAGCCCTGATATTCAGGCCGGCCTGGCCCGGCTCAAAACCAATATCATTATCATCCAGCTCCGCCCTCAAATCCTCCGGCAGAAAATCCACAAAGCTTCCCAGATCTAAACTATCTCCCTCCAGCTCCAGGGCAAAATCCTCGCCCGGAGCCCGCAGAGAAAGATGACCATCTGCTCTCACAGGGTCTCCGTTCAGCTGAAAATCCAGGCCGGGCAGAAAAAGAATTCCCTCATTATCGTCATAGCTGACCTCCCAGTTGAGATCCTCGATATCGAGGCCGGGCAGAGCCAGGCGCTCAAAGCCGCCGCTGCCATCTATCTGCATATCATCGATCTCGCTGCCATGGCCCTGTATGCTGGCAGCCAGAGACTGGAGGTGATCGGTCTCCACCTCCAGATTGGCGAGATCAAAACCGGCTGCACTGTAATCCAGATCCTGCAGGAAGGGCTTCAGAAGTTCATCTGCGCTCACTAAATTCAGATTCATATCCATCTGCCAGCTCTGTTCATCGATAATTCCCTTAACTGTAAGATCTGAGGCTGTCAGCTTATTCTGGAAACTGTAATCCCCGTACTCCAGGCCTGCTAACTCAATATCTCCGGCCAGAGCCATCTCCAGGCGGCTGCGTCCGGGGCTGTACCCCTCCAGGCGCAGATTGTCAATGCTGACCTGGCCGAAAGCATCGCGGTAGGTGAGTGTGGAATCAGCCAGCAGAAGCTCAGCCCCCCGGGGCAGTGAGGGAAGATGATCCCAGATCAGATCGGGATGGAAGAGAAACTCCTCAGGTGGTTCGGTCAGATGGAGATTATCCTCATCGGAAAAATGCAAATAAAAGGCAGCGCCCTCAGCCTTTATCACCTCCAGGCTGTCGATCAGGGCCGGTATGAGATCAATATCGAGCCTCTCCCGGTAGAGCCGGGACAAAAAACGATCGAAATCGTAATAGAGCTCCAGCTCCGGCACACGGGCGGAAAATTCTTCGCTGCTGAACTCCAGCCCGCTGATCGTCAGCCTGTTGAGGGGCAAAAAGCTGACATCCTCGTATTCCAGCTCTGCTTCGAACCTCTGTTCGAGCTGCTGCACTGCCTCATCTTCCCATTCCTGCAGCCGACCGCTCATATAGATTTGATATGGGATGCCCACAATTGCTGATAGCAGCAAGAGCATCAGAACAATTTTTTTCCAGCTCATCTCATCAGGGCCTCCCACTTAAAACCCGGTTAGAGCGAACTGAGGAGGACCCCGGTTCTATCTATCATTATCGTTATGGTCATCCTCCTCGTCCGTCCGGGAATTTCTCTCTGTTACTGTAAAATCTATATAGAGACTGCCCTCCAGAACATAGTCAGTCTCCTCTATCTCTCTGATTCTCTCCTCCGGCTCTTCCGGAGGCATCTCCTCGACTTCCTCTTCTGGCTCCTCGGGTTCATCCGGCTCCTCAGGCTCAGGTCTCTCCTCTTCCGGTTCCTCTTCCTCCTCTTCCGGTTCCTCTTCTTCCGGCTCCCAGTGCTGCACACCGGGATAGCCGGGGTATATCTCCATGACCAGATCGTTGTTGCGGGGGCTGTTAACAAAGTCCTCGAGCATCGGCTCCAGATCGGTATAGCCCTCAAATGAAGCTGATAGTGTATCCTCAAATTCCTCCGCAGGCTCGGCATAATGCTGACCTGTGGCTCCACCGAAGATGGAGAGGCTGGCCGGCCCCGGACTTATATCCTCGGGTATCTCCAGAGAGATCTGCTTCTCCAGCGGTTCCTGCCGGTAGGGACGCAGCATAACATTGAGATCGATCTCTTCACCGGGATGGATCTCTTCACCATCCTCATCGATCTCGGCTTCCTGAATTAGAGCCACACGGTCCTCATCCCGGACGGTGACCTCCAGCTCTATATCGAATAGATCGGCATCCATAAAGGGGTTGAAGTTTATTATATCCATAAGATCCTGCAGATCGCGCAGGCTGCGGGCGGCGATATCTGACTGGCTGTAGAACATATTATCGCGTGTGAGAACGACACCCTCCAGCTCATTGGCCATGATGGAGAGCTCGGTCTCAGCTGTGCCGCTGCCGATCCGATCCAGGCTGGCATCGAGCACCTGGAGCGAGATCAGTGTGGGCAGCGACTGCAGCAGTTCCTCATCCTTAACTATCTGGACATCCTTGCTGGTGCTGACCTCTCTGTCCTCATCCTCAACCGCCACTCTCAGGGGGACAACCCGGGGGAAGAAATCCAGCCCACCGCCCAGTCCTGCTCCCCTGTCCTGGCTCACCATACCAACAGGCTGCGGGAGGGGTGAGCCGAGTTTAAAGGGCATATCGCCGGGGATGATCGAGCTGATATGGGCCTGCCCCAGCAGGAAATTCACATCTCCCCGGTGTGTGAAGGGGTGACCCATGGCCACGATATTATTCCCCTCCCGGTAGGTCAGCGTGCCTATGCTGGCTATACTTACATCTCCCCGGGCCAGCTGAACCGAGATGGCGCTGCCCGGCTCCAGCTCGGGATATTCATCGGGCTCGAGTCGGGGTTCCTCACCCGAGGGGATGACCTCAAAATCGCTGTGAAAATAATCTTCCATCTCATCCTCCAGCTTCTCCAGCCGGCGGCCTGAAAGTCCGGAAGCCACCAGAGGAGTCGAAATTCCGGGAAGCTCCTCCACCCCGGCATCCTCCACCTCTTCTCCATCATCCAAAAGATCGAGCATCGGCTCAATAGGAGTTGCCAGGGCATACCTGTTATCTGAAGCGGCCCAGCCGTAGGAGATGGCCCCTATGATCTGATCGTCGACATAGATGGGGCTTCCGCTCATGCCGGAGGCCACACCTCCGCTCTCCTCAATCCTCTCACCGGATAGATATATCAGTATCAGATCCAGACCGGGTTCAAAGTCTCTGAGCACATCTATGACTTCAAAATCGAATTCGTCGATATCAACACCGGAAAATACGGTGCGGCCGCTCCCGCTCATTCCCGGCTGTACATCATCGAGCGCCATCGTATCGTCACGGGCAGAAACAGAAACCGCCCCGGAAGCGATCAGGACGGCTGCCATCACAATCATCACAAGGGTTATCCTGTATGCCGACTTTTTTTGCAGCAAGGCTACCAGACCTCATTTCCCAGATTATTTGTAGGACTTCTTCTGCTTCTCATAGATTATATCCTGCAGCTCATCCATCTCCTCCAGTGCCTGGCCGGTGCCCCGGGCCACACAGGTCATGGGATCTTCGGCCTGACAGACGGGCACACCGGTCTCCTCGGATAGGAGCCTGTCCATATTCTCCAGCAGCGATCCCCCTCCGGTCATCAGCACACCTCTGTCCATGATATCGGAGGATAGCTCGGGAGGCGTGCGCTCCAGCACACTGCGCACCGCATCCACTATGGTCTCAATAGTTTCGGACATGGCATTTTTTATCTCACTTGCCTTGATCTCCTGATTGCGCGGAAGACCTGACATGAGATCCCTGCCTCTAATCTCAAATGATTTATCCTCATCTATGACCATGGCCGAGCCTATCTCAAATTTTATCTCCTCGGCCGTGTTGGTGCCTATGACCATATTGTAATTTTCGCGCACAAAGCGGACTATATCTTCATCGAGCGTATCTCCGCCGAGGCGCAGTGACTCGCTGACGACTATACCGCCCAGTGAGATGACGGCTATCTCCGCCGTGCCTCCACCTATATCTATTATCATGCTGCCGCTGGGCTCGGCCACCGGCAGCCCGGCCCCGATAGCAGCGGCCAGGGCCTCCTCGATCAGATAGGTTTTGCTGGCTCCAACCTGGCCTGCCGCTTCCTCCACAGCCCGGCGTTCGACCTCGGTTATACCCACCGGGATGCAGACCATTATCTCCGGCTTAAAAAAGGGCCTTCTCTTTGTCACCTTGGATATGAAGCGCTTGAGCATGATCTCGGTTATCTCAAAATCGGCTATAACTCCATCCTTGAGAGGGCGGGTGGAGACTATATTGCCGGGAGTTCGGCCCAGCATGCGATGGGCTTCCTCTCCCACCGCCAGCGGCTTCTCCTGGTTTTCATTCATGGCCACCACAGAAGGCTCCTGCAGAACAATTCCCTCTCCCTTCTTGTAAACCAGCACATTGGCTGTGCCAAGATCTATGCCTATTTTGGGCGAAAGATTTAAATTCAGATTAAACATCTAAGGAATTTCCTCCTCATGCCGTAGTTACCTGGTTTTTGCGATCCTTTATCTGCTCCATGCTTCCACCCAGGCCATTTATTTTCTCTACCACTCTCTCATAACCCCGGCGCACATGGCTGATCTCTTTGATCACAGTCTCTCCCTCTGCTATCAGCCCGGCCAGTATCAGAGCTGCACCGGCTCTGAGGTCGGGAGCTGTAACCTCTGCTCCTTCCAGACCGGCAGGTGTGATGAGGGCAGAATTATCATCGAGCTTTATCCTGGCTCCCATCCTGTTCAGCTCCTCCACATGTGAGAACCTGTCCTCCCAGACTGTCTCTGTTACCACACTGCTGCTCTCCGCCTGGGTGAGCAGAACCATCATCTGGGCCTGCAGGTCGGTGGGGAAGCCGGGATAGGGCAGTGTCTTCACATCGACGGAATTTAGGGTTTCAGGTCGGGAGACTCTCACACCGGAGATATCCTGCTGGATCTCCACTCCCATCTCCCGCAGCTTGGCCAGCAGTGGTTTCAAATGCTCGTCCAGAACGTTGCGGACAAAGACATCCTCGCCGGCCAGAGCCCCGGCAATTATATAGGTGCCGGCCTCGATGCGGTCGGGTATGATCTCATGCTCAACACCGTGCATCTCATCCACACCCTCAATCTTGATCACATCTGTACCCACACCTTTGATCTCAGCTCCCATAACCGTGAGGAAGTTGGCCAGGTCGACGATCTCGGGCTCACGGGCGGCGTTCTCGATCACAGTCCTGCCCTCAGCCCGGGAGGCGGCCAGCATGATATTTATGGTGGCTCCCACGCTGGGGTAGTCCAGGTATATATCGCTGCCCCTGAGATTATCGGCTCTCACTTCCACAGTGCCCTTCTCAATCTCCACCTCGGCCCCCAGGGCTCGAAAACCCTTGAGATGAAGGTCTATGGGGCGGTTTCCTATCTTACAGCCGCCGGGCAGGCTCGTGCGGGCCCGGCCGGTTTTGGCCAGCATCACTCCCAGTATATAATAGGAGGCTCTCAGCTTTTGAGCCAGTTCAGGGTCGGCCTCAAACTCATCGACACTGCGGGGATCGATCTCCAGGCTGTTAGGGCCATATTCCACCCGGGCTCCCATTCCCTCCAGAATCTGTGAGAGGTGATTAACATCCCTGAGATCGGGAATATCATCCAGCTTACAGGGGGAGTCCGGAAGTAAAGCTGCTGCTATAATGGGCAGAGCGGCATTTTTGGCCCCGCTAACCTTCACCTCTCCTGCCAGAGGGATGCTCTGCTCTATGTAGAATTTGTCCACCTGAAATTCTCCTTTCCTGCTTTTTTATGTCAACTACAGTTACATTCTTGCCGTTATTTTAGTTATATTCTAGATTTACGGACAGATTCCTTTTAAAAATGTGATCTCCGTCATCTCTGCTCTGCTGTCAGATTCCATGCTGACATTATATATTATATCACAGATGGATGCCTTTTTTCACCCCTATCTGCTGAGCTGGGACTAAAATAGCAGTATGGCGGGGAAAACAACCGCTTCAATAAAAATTAAAAGGCCGCCCGCAGGCGGCCCCCTTGCATCATTATCTTCTGTTATATTCTTATTTATATTCTTCTATTTATTCTTCGGAAGAGTAGTTGAGATGTTTCTTGCCGTCCTCTGCCGCCCTCAATCTGGCCTTGGCTCTCTCCAGGGCGGCCTCTGCTCTGGCCTCATCGATTCTAGAGCGCTCCTCGCGCAGTCTGCGCTGGGCCCTCTCCTTGGCCTGGCGGGCCCTTTCCACATCTATCTCTTTCGGCAGCTCCGCTGTCCTGACGATGATGCTTATCTTATCCGGCTTGACCTCCATAAAGCCGTCGCTGATGGGAACTGGAATCTCCTCCGAGCCGGTATCGATATTCATCACACTTGTTTCCAGCGAGGTGACCAGAGGTGTATGTCCGGCCATGATGCCGATATCACCATCGATAGCCCGGGCCACCACCATCTCCACCTCGTCTTCGTAGACCACCTGCTCGGGTGTAATTACCTCCAGCATGATCTTCTCAGCCATCAGCTATCACCGACTTCCGACTTCTTCTGCTTTTTCCAGCACGTCGTCTATGGTCCCGACCATGTAGAAGGCTTCCTCGGGCAGATCATCGTGCTCGCCCTCCAGAATCTCCTGACAGCCGCGGACCGTTTCCTCTATGGGCACATATTCACCGGAAACATTGGTGAACTGCTCGGCCACGAAGAAGGGCTGGGAGAGAAAGCGCTCTATGCGCCGGGCCCTGTTGACCACCACCCTGTCCTCTTCGGAGAGCTCCTCCATACCCAGTATGGCGATGATATCCTGGAGATCCTCGTAACGCTGAAGGACCTCCTGCACCTCTCGGGCTGTATTATAGTGATCCTCGCCCACAATTCTGGGGTCGAGAATGGAGGAGGTGGAATCAAGGGGGTCAACGGCCGGATAGAGTCCCTGCTCGGCCCGCTGCCTGGACAGAACTGTTGTGGAGTCCAGGTGAGCAAAAATGCTGGCCGGAGCGGGGTCGGTCAGGTCATCTGCCGGCACATATATGGCCTGCACCGAGGTGATCGAGCCCTTTTCTGTGGAGGTTATCCTCTCCTGCAGTGCACCCACATCCTGGGCCAGTGTGGGCTGATAGCCCACCTCCGAGGGCATACGACCCAGCAGGGCCGATACCTCCTGACCGGCCTGGATAAAGCGGAAGATATTGTCGATAAATAACAGCACATCCTGTCCGAACTCATCGCGGAAATGCTCGGCCATGGTCAGACCGGAAAGTCCGACTCTCATCCTCGCTCCCGGGGGCTCATTCATCTGACCGAAGACCAGAGCAACTTTGTCCAGTATGTCGGCCTCCTGAAATTCCAGCCAGAGATCGTTACCCTCTCTGGTTCTCTCGCCCACACCGGAGAAGACTGAAAGCCCTCCGTGCTCGATGGCGATATTGTTGATCAGTTCCTGAATAAGTACGGTCTTACCCACACCGGCACCGCCGAACAGGCCGACTTTGCCGCCCTCGGCATATGGTGCCAGAAGGTCGACAACTTTGATTCCGGTCTCGAAGATCTCGGTGCTGGTTGACTGCTCATCATAGGCAGGCGGTTCGCGGTGGATCGGTTTGTGTTCCTCAGCCTCCACCGGGCCGGCATCATCTATGGTATCACCGAGCACGTTGAATATTCTGCCCAGCACCTCTTCCCCCACGGGCACCGAAATGGGCTCGCCCTGGTCCACAACTTTCATGCCCCGGACCAGTCCGTGGGTATTGTCCATTGCAACAGCGCGGACACGGTTGTCACCCAGCTGCTGCATGACCTCACAGGTGAGGTCGACATCCTTCTCCTCATCCTTCACGATGATAGCATTATATATATCGGGCAGCTCTCCGGGCGGAAATTCAACATCTACCACCGGACCTATGACCTGAACTATCTGTCCGGTATTTTCATTTTCACTCACGCCAATTCCTCCTTTATGACAGTCTTTTTACGGCTTACTTGAGTGCTTCTGCACCGCTGACAATCTCACTTATCTCCTTGGTGATCTCTGCCTGGCGGGCTCTGTTGTAGGAGAGCGTCAGCTCATCGATCATCTCCTCCGCATTTTCTGTGGCATTGTCCATGGCAGTGTAGCGGGAACCGAATTCGCTGGCCTTGGATTCCAGAATGGAGGAGTAGAGCACATTGTTAAGATACTGAGGCAGTATGGTGTCCAGCACCTCAGGAATCGAGGGCTCATAGAGATAATTCACACTGCCGGATTTTTCTTCACCGGCTTCCGGTGTATCTGTCCCGGCTTCTTCCAGCCCCTCACCCTCTTCAGATTCCTCCGGTTCTTCCGGTGGAACCACGGGCAGAAGGGGGATCTCCTGGACGGTCTGAGTCAGAGCTGATTCAAAATGAGTGTAGATGAGATGCACTTCACTGATATCTTCATCTTCATTGAGATAGAGATCGATCAGCCTGTCCGTCACACGCCGGGCAAAGTGAAAGCTGGGATAGTCATCGAGATCGAGATAATCGGCCGCAATCTCATATCCCTGGCGTTTGAGGGCTCTATAGCCGTTGCGCCCCAGCACCACCGCGGGATTTTTATGCGGGCTGGCAGAAGATCTGAGCTGCCTCAACACCTTTGTGTTATAGGCCCCGCACAGACCTCTATCGGATGTGACCACCATATAGAGTGTCTTCTCGCCTTCGGTGGGATCCAGCAGGGGATGTTCAGCCGTCTGCTCTGTATATTGAACTATATCTATCAATATCTCCCGGGTCCTCTGGAAAAATGGTCGGGCCTTCTCGGCTTTTTCCTGCGCCCTGCGCAGTTTGGCCGAAGCCACCATCTTCATGGCCCGGGTTATCTTTTTGGTGTTTTCCACTGTATCTATGCGCCTCTGAATATCGCGCATCGTTTCCATGGGATCAAACCACCTCCCTGGACACACTCAGACCAGCTTATTACTCCCAGAATTGATAAGCCTGAGGGCATCCTTCCAGATTATGCAGTACAGTTTACTCGTCTGCAGCTTCCTCTTCTTCATCTTCATCGCTTCTATCGACAAGGCTCTTCTCCTCGATGGAGAAGCTCTCCTTGAATTCTTCGATTATTTCAATGAGCTGTTCTTCCAGTTCCTCGGACATCTCACCTATCTCCACGATCTCCTCCAGCACCTCATCGTAGCTGGAGCGCATATAAGAGAGAAATTCTCGCTCAAATCTATCCAGATTGTCGACGGGTATATCGTCGAGATGACCCTCTACCACGGCATAGAGTATCGCTATCTGCTCCTCGACCGGCATGGGATCATTCTCATCCTGTGTCAGAACCTCGACTATGCGCTCACCCCGGGCCAGACGCTGCTGTGTGGCTTCATCGAGATCGGAGCCGAACTGGGCAAAAGCCTCCAGCTCGCGGTACTGTGAGAGGTCGAGCCTCAGTGTACCGGCCACATCCTTCATGGCCTTGATCTGAGCATCTCCACCGACACGGGATACCGAGGTACCGACATTTATGGCCGGACGCACACCGGAGAAGAAGAGCTCACTCTCCAGATAGATCTGGCCGTCGGTGATGGAGATGACATTTGTGGGAATATAGGCCGAGACATCGCCGGCCTGTGTTTCAACTATGGGCAGGGCGGTGAGCGAACCTCCTCCATAATCGGGGTTGAGCTTGGCCGCCCTCTCCAGAAGCCGGGAATGCAGATAGAAGACATCGCCGGGATAGGCCTCACGACCCGGTGGACGCCTCAAAAGAAGTGACATGGCCCGATAGGAATCGGCATGTTTGGAGAGATCATCGTAGGCAACGAGCACATCGCCGCCCTGTTCATACATGAAATATTCGCCCATGGCACAGCCGGAATACGGGGCCATATACTTGAGCGGTGCCGGTTCACTGGCAGTTGCAGCTACGATGATGGTGTAATCTAAAGCTCCCTCGGCTGCCAGCCTCTCCCTGAGCTGGGCCACATCCGAAGCCTTCTGTCCGATGGCCACGTAGACACATATAACATCATTATCGCGCTGATTTATGATGGTATCGACAGCTATAGCCGTTTTACCGGTCTGACGGTCACCGATGATCAGCTCACGCTGACCTCTGCCTATGGGGATCATGGAGTCTATAGCCTTGAGTCCGGTCTGCAGCGGCTCTTTTACCGGCTCTCTGGTCACAACCCCCGGTGCCTTGAATTCGGCCGGCCGGGTTTTATCCGTCTCGATCTGACCCTGACCGTCCAGAGGTTCACCCAGGGGATTGACGACCCTTCCCAGCATCTCTTCACCGACGGGGACCTCGATGACGCGTCCGGTTCTTCGGACCTCATCACCCTCGTCTATCTCGGTCTCACCGCCCAGGATGACGACACCGACGTTATCCTCCTCCAGGTTTAAAGCCATGCCATATATCTCGTTGGGGAACTCGACCAGCTCCATCGACATGCAGTCCTCAAGCCCGTAGACGTGGGCGATGCCGTCACCGACATCGAGAACTGTTCCCACACCTACCGTCTCCAGCTCCGATTCGTAGTTATCTATCTCCTTTTTTATGATCGAACTTATCTCTTCCGGTCTTATATTCATAATCATTCCACCCCTAATTTGCTGACAGGTATCTGTTCCAGCTTTTTCTGCAGACTTTCCAGTTCTCCTCTGATGCTGCCGTCGATTACTTTATCGCCGACCTTGATCTGAAAGCCCCCGATCAGATCCTCATCTATGCCGGTCTCCAGCTCGATGCGGTAACCGGTAACCTCGCCTAGCCTCTTTCTTATGCGCTCCTTCAGCTCTTCCGGCAGCTCTATGGCCGCCTGCAGCTCAACCTCAAGGATCTGCTCGGCCTCATTCTGCCTCTTCTCAAAATCCCTGACTATATGATAGAGATACCTGATTCTTCTCTTGTCTATCAGCAGCTTGCAGAAATTAAGCGTGAGCTCACTTATCTCCCCGGAGACTATTTCCAGCAAAAGCTCCTTTTTTTTCTCATCCTCGATGCGGGGATGATAGAGCATATTTTTGAAGTCCCTGACCTCGTCTATAGTCCTGCGCAGAAGCTCGAGATCACCGGCCACCTCTTCCAGCATTTTCTTCTCCCGGGCCAGCTCGAAGATGGCCTGGCCGTACTTGCGGGCAACTTCATTCTCTATCATCGCAGTTCACCGAGCTGAATCTCTTCCAGCTCCTCCAGGTAACCGTCTATGAGGTCCTCGTGTTTTTCCCGGTCCAGCTCTTCCCTGAGAAATTTACCCGCCACCTGCAGTGACAGAGACGAGACCTGCCGGCGCAGCTGATCGGCGGCTTCCTGACGGGCCTGTTCGATCTCGTTCATCCGCCGCTCTTTAATCCTGTCGGCTTCATCCCGGGCCTCTTCCACTATCTCTTCAGCCCTCTCCTCGCCGCGGTCTTCGGCTTCATCTATGATCTTCTGCGCTTTCTGGCGGGCCTCTTTCAGCTCCTGTTCCCGTTTTTTCCTGAGCTCTGCAGCCTTTTCTTTCTGTTTGCGAGCCTCTTCTAGATCGCTCTCTATTTTATTCGACCTTTTATCCAGCATCTCGGTCACGGGACCGTAGAGAAATCTGCGAAGCAGATAGAGCAGCACAAAAAAGTTGACGAGCTGCCAGATAAAAGTGGTGTTGATGTCAATCAACTACCGCTCACCTCCTGTAGGCTGTACCTCTATATTTAACAAGATAACTTATATATCTGTCCGATTCGAATTCCGCTGCAATCAAGAATACAGCATTCCGGCCGGATATAAATCGATCCGGCCGGTCCGGTCAAAGGTTAAAGCTCAATCTCCTCAGCTCCAGCTTACAGGGCTATTGTGAAGATGAGGACTATGGCTATAACCAGGGAGTATATACCTGTCGACTCGGCCACAGCCTGACCGAGCAGCATGGTTGTGATTATGTTGCCCCTGGCTTCCGGCTGGCGGCCGACTGCCTCCACGGCTTTACCTGCAGCATAGCCCTGACCTATACCGGGGCCTATACCTGCTATCATGGCAAAGCCTGCTCCTAACAGTGCGGCAGCGGTGATGATGGTTTCCATGAATTCTGGTGAGAGTTCTACCATTTTATCTGCTACCTCCTTTTAATGATTTGCTCGTATTCTTCACTTGTATTACTTTCTTCAGATGAGTCAGGCCTGTGCTTATCTTTAGTGATAATTCACTCTAAAGGCTATTCCTCAAAAGATCGAATGGGCATGAGATCAGTCCCGGGCCACAGCTATATAGGCTATGGCTATCATGCCGAAGATCAGAGCCTGAACAGCACCGACAAATAGATCGAACCAGGCGTGCAGCGGCACGGGCAGCACCCAGGGTGCAGCCTGATATATGAGCATTATGATTATTCCTCCACCCACCATATTTCCAAAAAGACGGAAGGAGTGTGAGATGGGCTTGGCCAGCTCTCCCACAAAATTGAGCGGAAAGAGAACGATGGTGGGCTCGGCAAAACCCTTAATATACCCCAGAACCCCGTTGGCCTTCATGCCCTCATAGTGGCTGATCACAAAGACCAGAAGTCCCAGCGAGAGCGTGGTGTTGAGGTCTGCGGTGGGATTATCGACGGCGGGCAGAAAACCCACCAGATTGGAAAGACCTATATAGATGAAGATGGTTCCTATCAGTGGCAGCATTCTGCGCCCATGTCCTGGCATCATGGGTTCTATCTGCCCCAGTATGAGCTCAACTATCGCCTCACCGATATTCTGCAGTCCGGTCGGGACCATGGCCATGTTTTTGGTGGCCAGTCTGGCCCCCACAATTATGACCAGACATACCGCCCAGCTCCAGACCAGCGTATTTGTTATGGGAAAGGACTCATGTCCGAACAGATAGGTCACAACCTGTGGTCCTGGATCCATAGATAAACCCCCTTTCACAGAAGCACATTACTCATCCAGCTCCAGATCGATATCGATCTCTCCCTCTTCCCCCCGGTTAAGATACTCTTCTTTAAGTCTGTCTCTTCTCAGGGCGGTCAGCGGAGAGAGCGAGTATTTTTCTTTTTTATCGGCAAAGAAATTCCTGATCAGCTCCAGCAGGGCCGAGGCCAGTATGGTGAGCTTGAGCAGCAGCAGACCCAGAACAGCTGCCAGAAGATCCAGTCCCGGCTGCCATTGAGCCACCATCAGCACGACAAAAAATATGAAGTAGTTGGCCACCATGCGGTTGCGGATGAACTTTTTAGCACTCTCCTTATCCATCCTCAGGGCCCTGCGGCTGTGAACCAGCTTGAGGCGAAAGAGCAGCAGACTGATGCTCAGCCCGAAGACAAGTCCCAGAACAGCCTCACTGCTCCCCGAGATAAGGGCAGCAGCCAGGAAAAAGGCACCGGGATATAGTGTCCTCTTTGTTATTCTGTTAACAACCTCTTCCGGGGGACGGGAGAAAAGACCGTCATTCATCCGCCATCACTCCCTTTATAATCTGGTAGACACCGTAAAAGCCGGCGCCCACACCGACTATCAACCCCAGGATCATCAGCCAGGGCTCGGTATGTAGGTAGCGATCAAGTGTTGAACCCAAAAAATAGCCTATGCCTATGGAGACCACCATGACAATACCCAGGTATGATAGGAGACCGGCGGCTTTGATTATATTCGACCAGTCATTTTTATCCATATAATTTCTCCCGGAAGAAATTACAGTAATCACGATTACTTTCAGCTCTCTTTTCTATTCTTTCTTGATAGCGGATTGAATTCCTGCCTGAAAACAGAAATTTTTCAGTTGCCAAAATTAAAAATCCAGCCGTTTCTATTTATTTATCTCCTGCTGTTTTCTCTTTTTGCCGGCCAGCTTGCTGCCCTCACCCGGCAGATCGACGGAGAATATACCCAGCCTCCAGCAGCCGTAGGCGAGTGTGCTGACCACGATCAGCATGATTATCAGCCCGTTGTGAAAATTGAGGCTGTTGACGAGCACGGCCAGCCCCCCCAGCAGCGAACTGACTGCATAGACCAGCAGTGCTATGCTGCGCTGGGACCAGCCCAGTGCCAGCAGGCGGTGGTGCAGATGGCCGTGATCGGCCTGTGAAATGGGGCGTGAGTTATAAAAGCGGCGGAAAATGGCATAGGCGGTATCAAAGATTGGTACACCAAGGGCCAGAAGCGGGACAAATACCGTCACAGCGGCAGCGCTCTTGAGCGCACCGATTATGGAGATCGCAGCCAGCAGATAGCCTGCCAGCATAGCCCCCCCATCACCGAGAAATATTTCAGCAGGATGGAAATTAAAGCGCAGAAAGGCCAGTGTGCTGCCGGCCAGAGCAGCCATCATCACGGCCGAGACGGGCTCACCCTGCTGCAGGCTGACAAAGAAAAGCGTGGCAGCAGCTATGGTCGTTATCCCCGCGGCCAGCCCATCCAGACCATCTATAAGATTGAGTGTGTTGATGATCCCCACAATCCATAAAACCGTTAGGGGAATGCTCAATATTCCCAGCTGTATTACACCCCCGAAGAGGGGATTTGTGATGAAATCCACAGTGACCCCGGCCAGAACAGGTATCAGGGCGGCCGCTATCTGGCCCAGCAGCTTCAATCGGGGTGTGAGCCCGATCGTATCGTCCACAAGGCCCAGGGCCAGTATGAAGGTGGCACCCAGCATTATTCCCCGCACCTCTGCCGTGAGATGGAGACCGGGCATCACCGCCACCATAAACCCGCCAAAGATCGCCAGCCCCCCCAGGTTGGGAATCCTCCTCAGATGTATGCGGCGGCGGCCCGGTTCATCGACCGCCCCCAGCTCCCGGGCGGTTCTTTTGACGAGCGGGGTGAGCAGATATGTAACTGCAAGTGCTGCCAGCAGAACTCTCAGATAGGCCATTTCTCACACCTTCCCGCTGAAATCATGGATTCTGCCGCTGATGGTCAGCTATTATTTGGTGCCGTAGAGTCGGTCCCCGGCATCGCCCAGCCCGGGCACTATATAGGCATGATCGTCGAGGTGTTCGTCGACGGCCGCGGTGAAGATATCGACATCGTCGTGATCGTTCTGCACGCGCTCGATGCCCTCGGGCGCTGCTACCAGACACATGAATTTCAGATTTCTGACACCGCGTTCTTTGATGAGGCTCAATGCCGCCGAAGCCGAACCACCCGTTGCCAGCATGGGATCGATGACTATGAGATCCCTGTTCTCGTTGTCCGGGGGAAGCTTGCAGTAATAATCCACAGGCTCAAGTGTGTCGGGATCCCTGTACAGACCGATATGCCCCACACGGGCTGTGGGCAGAAGCTGAAGTATGCCATCGAGCATGCCCAGGCCGGCACGCAGTATGGGAACTATGCCCAGCTTTTTGCCGGCAATAACCGGTGATTCGGTTTTGGTCAGAGGTGTCTCGATCTCTTTTTTCTCCAGGGGCATATCCCTTGTGACCTCATAGGCCATGAGCATCGACAGCTCGTTGGCCAGCTCCCGGAATTCCTTGGAGCCGGTATCCCTGTCGCGCAGCAGTGTCAGCTTGTGCTTCATGAGGGGATGATCGAAGATAAAAACCTCTCCCATTATTTCTCAACTCCTTTTTGTTCGCAAATTTTATCGACACGGCGCTGATGTCTGCCCCCGGCGAATTCTGTCTCCAGAAATGTCCGCAGTACATCCCGGGCCAGACCTGCGCCCACCACCCTCTCACCCAGGGTGAGTATATTGGCATCGTTGTGGCGGCGGGCCATACGGGCCGAGTAGGCATCCTGGCAGCGGGCGGCTCTGATCCCGCTGAATTTATTGGCGGTCATGCTCATGCCCAGACCAGTCCCGCAGACCAGAAGACCAAGATCAGCCCGATCATCACTGACAGCCCGGGCCACACTGCCGGCAAAATCGGGATAGTCCACGGACTCCTCGCTGTCAGTGCCCATATCGACTGTCTCATATCCCTCTTCCTCCAGCCAGCCTTTCAGCTCCTCTTTGAGCGAGTAGCCGGCATGATCGGAACCCAGTGCAATTTTCATATTATCACTCCCATCGGCAGTAGCTCTTTTCATTTCTACAAAATATATCTCCAGACGCTCGACCGCTTTTTCTATGATGGCATCAAGACGGGACAGTGTCCTGTCATATATCCGCTGACTGCCACCGAAGGGATCTGGTATCTCTTCCTCAAGTCCGGCAAAACCGGCCAGTGTGTATATCCTCTCCGCCGCCCCGGGAAATCGACGTTCCAGTTCTCCGGCCTGCTCTGAGGTCATGGACAGTATGAGATCTGCCTTTTCCACCATATCAGCTCTCAGCTGTCTGCTTTCATGCTCATCCGGCTCTATACCCTCGGATTTAAGTGCCGCCCGGGCCCTCTCGTTGAGGGGAAGACCGGGCTGTGCTGACAGTCCGGCCGAGATGAATTCAAACTCCTCACTTCCGGCAGTTCCTCTGCCGGCAAGATGTTCCCGGAAGAGAAATACAGCCATGGGACTGCGGCAGGTGTTGCCGGTGCAGATAAGCAGTATCCTCTTCATCCTGAACCTCCTCACAGCAGAGGGATGGCGTCAAAATTCCACCACATCGCTGGCCGCCTTGCGCAGGCGGTTCATGATCGCCTCTCCCAGACCGGCAGTCTCTATGCTCTCCACCATAATCAGATTTCGCCCCTCTTCATCGAGCTGACGTAAAAATTTGAATAGATTGTGGGCTATATCTGCCGGCTGGCTGGCCCGGCCCATGATCACCAGTTTAAACTGGCGGTCGATACCATCGGCAGGATCATCGAAGATCCTCACACCGGGCAGATTCTCCAGCTTCTCGGCAGTGTCATCTGTCAAAAGCAGGGCTCTATAGCCCTCCTTATTATGAGCATACTCCCACAGCTGGCGGGGGGATGCCCCCTCCAGCAGCTCCAGCTCGGCCCGGGGCGCATAATGCCTGTATTTCATGCCGGGAGAGCGGGGCACGCTCTCCTCGTTCTCAACCCGGTACTCGCGCTCTATCTCAACCTCATTCCCCAGAACCTCCCTCAGCTGGGCGGTGGCCACACCACCCGGCCTCAGCAGCCTGGGACGGGATGAGGTCATATCCAGCACGGTCGATTCCACTCCAATCGGTGATTCACCGCCGTCGAGTATCAGCGGTATCCTGCCTTCCATATCTATGAGCACGTGTTCGGCACTGGTGGGGCTGGGCAGGCCGGAGAGATTGGCACTGGGAGCGGCCACCGGCAGCCCGGCTCTGGTCAGAAGGGCTCTGGCCACCGGATGGGAGGGCATTCTGATGGCCACCGTCTCCAGCCCCCCGCAGGTGACCTCCGGCACCTCATCCGAGCGGGGGAGTATGATGGTCAGCGGCCCGGGCCAGAAGCGGGCCGTCAGCTGGCGGACAGGGGCGGGCACCCGACCGCTGACGAGCCTCTCCAGATCTTCCCGCCGGCTTATATGTACAATCAGCGGATTGTCCTCGGGCCTGTTCTTGGCGGAGAATATTTTCTTTACAGCCCCGCCATCCAGGGCATTGGCACCCAGACCGTAGACCGTTTCGGTGGGAAAGGCTACAACCTCACCCCGGCGCAGCAGCCTGGCCGCCTGATTTATGCCGTCATGTGTGAGAAGTTCTGACGTTGAGGAGTTGACATCGACTTTAATTACCCGGGTCTCCACACTCATTCACCTCGTTCTTCCTCTCGATCTTCTCTTTCTTCTGATTTTAAGCGGGCAAAGATTATGCGATCCCGACCTCCGCCATCCTGTTTGAGCTCTACATCCTGCCAGAAGCCGTCCGAGGAGAGCAGCGATAGGATCTCCTCTCCCTGATCATGTCCAATCTCCAGAGCCAGCAGACCGCCATCTCTCAATAATTCGGCAGACTGCGGTATGAGCTCCCTGTAGCTTCTGAGGCCATCGCTGCCGGCGGCAAGTGCCCGATCCGGCTCCTCCCGGACATGGCGGGGCAGATCCTCCATATCCTCATCGGCTATATAGGGGGGGTTGGAGACGACCAGATCAACCTCTCCGGCCTTATCCGGAAGCAGCGGTTCCGCCCAGCTGCCCTCCAGCACGGCCAGCCGGTCCTGCAGATCGTGTTTTGCCACATTGCGGCGGGCCACATCTGCAGCTCCGGAGCTGATATCTATCCCCACACCCCGGGACTCGGGCAGATAATGAGCCAGACTTACGAGTATGGCCCCCGAGCCTGTGCCCAGGTCAACAATCCTGGGTGACTGCCAGTCCCGGCTGCGGCAGAACCTGAGTATCTCCTCCACCAGCTCCTCTGTCTCCGGCCGGGGTATTAAAACACCGGGTTCTATGATAAAATCCAGTGACATAAATTCTTTTTTGCCGGTGATATAGCTCAGCGGCTGACCCTTAGCCCGCTTCTCCAGGCGTTTTCTGTAGGCTGATTTCTGCTCAGAGGTCAGGGGATAATCATAATTTACATAGAGCTTTATGCGCTCCGTATTGAGCAGATCAGCCAGGAGAACTTCGGCATCGAGCCGGGGGCTCTCCACCTCGTGTCTGCCCAGATATTCATCGGCTTTATCGAGTATTTCCCTGATATTGCTGACCATAGCCTCACTCCTGCCTACAGATTTTCCAGCCGCTTTTTCATATCCTCTTCCAGCAGGGGTTCTATCAGCATATCCAGCTCACCATCGAGCACCTTCTCGAGCTGATGGACGGTGAGATTTATGCGGTGATCGCTGACACGCCCCTGGGGGAAATTATAGGTTCTTATCTTTTCGCTCCGCTCGCCCGATCCCACCTGGCTGCGCCTTTTTTCATCGCGCTCTTCTCTCTTCTGCCTCTCCAGCTCTTCTTTGAGGCGGGCCCGCATGATCTTCATGGCCCTGTCCTTGTTCTTGTGCTGGGATTTTTCGTCCTGGCAGGAGACGACGATACCTGTGGGCTCGTGGGTAATGCGCACGGCCGAATCTGTGGTGTTGACGCTCTGACCGCCGGGGCCGCTGGAACGATAATAGTCTATGCGCAGATTGTTTTTGTCCAGCTCCACATCGACATCTTCCGCTTCCGGCAGCACCGCCACCGTGGCGGTTGAGGTATGGATGCGGCCGCTGGATTCGGTGGAGGGGACGCGCTGCACGCGGTGCACGCCGCTTTCGTATTTGAGAAATTTGTAGGCTTCATCCCCGGCCACGCTGAAGATAATCTCCTTGAAGCCGCCGACACCCGATTCATTTGAGGACATGGTCTCTATCTCCCAGCCCCTGTCCTCAGCGTAGCGGGTATACATGCGGTAGAGGTCGGCCGCAAAGAGACCGGCTTCATCCCCGCCTGCTCCGGCCCGTATCTCCACGATGACATCCTTTTCGTCATCGGGGTTTTCGGGCAGCAGCATCAGCGGCAGCTCCTCCTCCAGCTGCTCTATCTCCGGCTGAACTTCCTCCAGCTCGGAGCCCGCCAGCTCCTGCATATCCTCATCATCGCTCATCTCAAGTATCTCCTCAGCTTCCTCTTTCTGCTCCAGAAGCTGCCGGTAGCGCTCATACTTCTCCACAATTTTCTTGAGTTTGGCGTGCTCCTGCAGGAGCTTCTGATATTTCTCGCTGTTGCTCATTATCTCCGGATCGCCAATTTTTTGATTGAGATCATCGTATTTTTCTACCAGATTATCGAGCTTATCCAGAACTTCCTGCTTCATCATAGACATTTACACCTCTTTAACTTTACTCTCTTACCTCGTGACAGCTGCGGCAGCGAGCTTCATAAACTTCCTCAGCCCCGACCAGTATCACCGGATCGTCAAGTGAAGCCGGTTCACCGTCGATCAGCCGCTGGGTGCGGCTGGCCGGCTCACCGCATTCCACACAGATAGCATGGAGTTTTTCCACATATTCGGCCCGGGCGATGAGATCGGGCATGGGGCCGAAGGGCTCGCCGCGAAAATCGCGATCCAGACCGGCTGTTATAACCCTTACATCTCCATCGGCCAGCTCCTCGCAGATATCGATTATACCCTCGTTGAAAAACTGCACCTCGTCGATGCCGACCACATCGACATCATCATGGAGGCGGTTCATCAGCTCCTCAGGGTGGTCCACGGGCACAGCCTCGATGCGGGCGCCATTATGGGATACGACACCACCATCTTTATAGCGGTCGTCGAGGCTGGGTTTGAAGACGCGGGATTTCTGGTCTGCTATGGCCACACGGCGCAGCCGCCTGATCAATTCCTCGCTCTTGCCGCAGTACATAGGGCCTGTGATTACCTCTATCCAGCCGCTTTTGCTTATTTTATACATTTAGCGGTTTTTCACTCCCCATCAGATGGAATATCCAAAAAAAAAGCAGAGCATCTAAGCCCTGCAGTTGCCGGAAACGAGCGGTTATTCTCCGGAGGCTTCGGCTTCAGCTTCAGCCTCTGCCTGTTCAGCTTCCTGCTCGCTCTCTTCAGCCTCTTCTTCTGTGACCCGGCCGTACTTCCTGTTGAATTTATCTACACGGCTTCCGCGCGCTGTCTGGCGCTGTTTGCCGGTATAGAAGGGATGACAGTTGGAGCAGACCTCCACCCGCATATCTTCACCGGTGGACATGGTTTTATATTCTTCTCCACAGGCACAGGTTATAACCGTCTCGGTCGTTTCAGGATGAATTTCTTCCTTCACTACAATCACCTCTTCCTCATAGCTTTATATTGTTTTCTCTGCAGTTATTCAGATTATATCACAGCAGTTTTTCTCTTGCAAGCAGGCTCAACCCGAGAAAATCTCCTCCAGAACATCCATAAGTTCTTCATTATTCCCGGTATTTTTGATCTGGGTTATCATGGTCTCCAGAAGCTCGGCTTTATCCATGGACTTGGTCTGGCGCCGCAGCTTCCAGATTATCTCCAGCTCCCTCTCACCGAGCAGAAGCTCCTCTTTTCTGGTGCCTGAAAGATGAATATCTATAGCAGGGAAGATGCGCTGCTGGGCTAACCTGCGGTCCAGATGCAGCTCCATGTTGCCGGTGCCCTTGAATTCCTCGTAGATAACGTCATCCATGCGGCTGCCGGTATCGATGAGGGCTGTGGCCAGGACTGTGAGACTGCCTCCCTCCTCAATATTGCGGCCGGCTCCGAAGAAGCTCTTGGGAAAATGCATGGCGGTGGGATCCAGCCCCCCCGAAAGTGTCCGGCCGCTGGGAGCGGTCGTTACATTGGCCGCCCGGGCCAGCCTCGTTATGCTGTCCAAAAGAATCACCACATCATAATTCTGTTCCACGAGCCTTTTGGCCTTGGCCAGGGCCAGCTGTGCCACCTGGATATGATCATCGGCGGGCCGGTCAAAGGTCGAGCTTATCACCTCGGCATCGACCGAGCGCTCCATATCGGTGACCTCCTCCGGCCTCTCATCGATCAGGAGTATCATCATGCGGGCCTGGGGATGATTTTCGCTTATGCTGTTGGCGATCTTCTTTAAGAGCACTGTCTTGCCGGCTTTGGGAGGGGAGACGATCAGGCCCCTCTGGCCCAGCCCCACAGGTGCTACCACATCCAGAAGTCTTGTGGATATATCGCTGGAGCTGTCCTCCAGCCTGATCTTCTCCCGGGGGTAGAGAGGTGTCAGATCCTCAAAATAGGCCCTGTCCCGTGCTTTTTCCGGGTTTTGATAGTTGATGGCCTCGATCCGCAGCAGGGCAAAATAGCGCTCACTGTCCTTGGGCTCTCTGACCTGGCCTGAGACCACATCACCTGTGCGCAGATCGAACCTCCTGATCTGAGAAGCGGAGATATAGATATCATCGCTGGAAGGCAGATATTTGGAGGGGCGGATAAAACCATAGCCTTCATTCTCTATGATCTCCAGCACACCCTCGGCAAAGATATTCCCCCCCTCCTCTGTCTCCTGTTTGAGCAGGGCGAAGATGAGATCCTTCTTGCGCATGCTGGAATAGCCCTCGATGGATTTTTCTCTGGCCAGCTCATGCAGCTCGGATATTGTCATATTTTCCAGTTCTGTGATATGCAAATGAAAACGCCTCCTGTTGGATTTTGTTGGCCGGCAGTTCCGATCACAGGGCAAGCAGAAGCCACAGTGTGACCACATAAACAAAAAGGATCAGTGCCGGTGCAATACCTATATGTAAAAATGAATGCTCTGAACGATAGAAGAGGCCGGTTAGGAGCAGCACGGTCATCATTATCACCGAAAACAGGGGGAGAAAATTGATCGTGGAAGCTGCCGCCACCAGGCTTCCGGTCTGAAAGAGATCGACCGGCACCAGCAGAATTAAATTGAAGAGATTGCTGCCCAGAATATTGCCGGCGGCCAGATCGAACGACCCCCGCCGGGCTGCGGTGATCGTGGTCGAAAGCTCCGGCAGTGATGTTATCGCTGCCAGCAGGGCCGTGCCCAGAAAGGAATGGCCCATCCCCGTCACCACGGCTATCTCATCGGCCGCAGCCGCCAGACTGCTCCCGGCCAGCATGATCACTATGGCTGCTGTGCCGAAGATGACAAACTGCAGAGCGGTGCTTTTCCCTGACACATCTTTTGCCGCGGAAGCTGGCATTTCCACGACGGTGGAGTCCTTCTTCTGCACGCTCTCACGCTCTTCCGACTCTTTTTCAGCCCCTTTTTCATAGGAATGGATCAGCTTCAACCCCAGCAGAAACAGAGCGAACAGAATTATGCTCTCCGGAGCAATCCGAAATTGAATTGGGGTTATGGTGGTAAAGGAATAGAGGGTGAGGGCAATTCCTGCAGCACTGGCCATCAGTATCATGATAAAACCCGTCAGGA
>CAYXAK010000002.1:27719-29088 GCA_964462585.1 uncultured Halanaerobiaceae bacterium | reverse complement strand
GTGAGGGCAATTCCTGCAGCACTGGCCATCAGTATCATGATAAAACCCGTCAGGAGATGGGATAATGTCAGTTTGAGGAGCAGCGGACCCGGACCTTCTACCACATCGAGGAGGGCGAGTATGGAGAGATTGAACATATTGCTGCCCAGTATATTTCCCAGACCCAGATCTACTGCTGCCAGTCTCACCGAGGCAGCACTTGTCACAAGCTCGGGCAGAGAGGTGGCAAATGAGAGCAGAATAGCTCCGATCATAACCTGACCAAGGCCTGTGTTTTCCGCTATCCTCTCGGAAGTGCCCACCAGAAAGTAACCGGCCGTCACAATAAAAAAAGCTGAAACAAGAAACTGTATTATCAGCACAGAGATCACCTTCAGCTCGGCAAAAATTTGCAGGTCCCGGGCCGGCAGAGGCCGGCCGGAACCCCTATATCCATCTTATTCTCTCAGTCTGGCGCGGTGTCAGCGGAGAGCTGCTACCAGGCTTTATTCTGACTGCCGAAGGTGTGTATTTTTTCTTTGACCTTTTCGGCCATGGCATCACGGGAAGGACCGCAGTATTTACGGGGATCATAGAGCTCGGGATCCTCCTCTAAAAGCTCACGCAGTTTGGCCGTAAAAGCCTGCTGGAAGGCCGTATTTACGTTGACCTTGCGGATGCCCAGCTCTATTGATTTTTCCACATCTTCAGCCGGAACTCCGGAAGCACCGTGCAGAACCAGGGGTACATCTACCTCATCATTGATCTTCTCCAGGCGTTCGAAGTCCAGATCGGGTTCACCCTTGTAAACGCCGTGAGCGGTGCCTATGGCTACAGCCAGGCAGTCAACTCCGGTGCGCTCCACAAATTCATTGGCTTCATCCGGCTTGGTCATGGCCGCTTCCTTTTCAGTGACGGTGACATCGTCCTCACTGCCCACAAGCCGGCCCAGCTCGGCCTCGACCGTAACACCTACACTGTGAGCGGCTTTGACAACTTCCCTGGTCTTCTCGATGTTCTTCTCAAAGGGCTCCTTGGAAGCATCTATCATGACCGAAGACCATCCCTTGCGGATACAGCGCATGGCAGCCTCAAAACTCCCGCCATGATCGAGATGCAGGGCTACGGGAAGATCGGTATTTTTGAGAAAGCCCTCCACCATGCCGACCACATGATCCATGCCCATATAGCTGATAGCACCTTCACTTGTGGCCAGTATGAGCGGGGAATTTTCCTCTTCCGCTGCCTTTATGATGGCCTGCAGTGATTCGAGATTGTTGACATTAAAACCGCCGACAGCATAACCCTCTCTGTCAGCTTCTTCGAGAATATCTGCCATCGGAACCAGCTGTGATAACATCTATAACCACTCCTTATTTGGTTGATATTT
>CAYXAK010000002.1:12689-27619 GCA_964462585.1 uncultured Halanaerobiaceae bacterium | reverse complement strand
TTTGGTTGATATTTAATGTATCGCTGAACAATGCTGATGCTAACATCAGATCTGCTTCAGTTCCTGCTCCTGGGGGGAGAAGTGTTGCTCTGATAGGTGAGGAGCAGCGTTTCCCTCTCCCTGAGACGGCCTACATCTTCCTGATCACCGGCGGGCAGGCTCAAAAAACCCTGGCAGCGCTGGCAGGTGAGCTGGATAAAATCGGAGAAAAGATCGATCGAGACCTCACTGCTGCCGCACTCACAGATGAGATCGCCTCCGGCAGCAAAATCGTGCAGTATATCGAGGGCCATGAGCATTATCTCGGGGTCGGCAAAATCATCAAACCCCAGACCATCGGCCAGCATCTCCAGCTCCTTCTGCTGCCTGTCAACCTCCTGCTGCAAAAGGGCATACCCGCCATAATAGCCCAGGTTGAGGCCGGTGCGGGGGCAGGTGAGATTGCTGACATTATGGATGTTCCAGAACCTGCTGTCCGAAACGACAAGATCGTGCCTCCGATCACAGACCAGACAGTAGGCTGTGAGGTGGACCTCACCCCGGTCTCTGACAACATCGATCTTACCCCGTCCGCACTGACAGCTGTAGGTCAGCTCTTTCTGCCCGGAGAGCTGAAATATGTTGATTTGATTAATCTCCAGCCGTCCGCAGCCGGAACAGCGTGTGGCCAGAGATGTCTTTTTTTCCAGTATCATAAACCGGCAGGACCTGAGCCAGTCATGCTCCAGCCTGAAGCCGCTGATACAGGCCCCGTCACCTCCCTCTATAGCATATTATTCTGTATCAGCGGGCAAAATCCTCTTTGCGCCCGGGATTTTTCACAGAACCGCCACGGCCTCTATTTCAACTTCCACATCTCTGGGAAGGCGGCTAACTTCCACAAAGGCCCGGGCCGGCGGTTCCTCCTGAAAATAATCGGCATAGATATCATTTATGCGGGAGAAGTTATCCATATCGGCGGCAAAGACCGTAACTTTGACCACATCGCTCAGCTCAGCCCCGGCCTCGGCCAGAATGGCCCGGAGATTCTCCAGGGACTGCTCGGTCTGTTCGGCCACATCCTCGCTCACCAGCTCTCCCTCCGGTGTGAAGGGTATCTGACCTGATACATAGACGGTATCACCGGCCACAACAGCCTGAGAATAGGCGCCTATGGCCGCCGGAGCTCTATCTGTGCTGATTATCTTTTTTTCGGACATATCTTCTGCCTCCTTCTTTCTGGATTGCTGTTATCATCTGCCCTGAAATTCAGGTTTTTCTCCCTCCATAAAGGCCTCAAAACCGTGTGATTGATCCCTGGTGTTAAAGCAGAGGGAAAAGGCGTTTATCTCATGTGAGGTTCCCTTATCGATGCCCTCGTTGAGGCCGAAGTTTATCGATTCCTTGGCCAGTTTTACAGCGACAGGGGCTCTGCTGGCAACGGTCCCGGCCAGCTCCTCCGCCCTGTCCTGGACTCTCTCAGCCGGCACGACCTCGTTGATGAGGCCGAATTTTAGTGCCCTCTCTGCCGGGATGCGCTCTCCCGTATAGAGAAGATACTTGGCCCGGCGTTCACCTATCTGCCGGGGCAGGCGCTGTGTGGCACCATAGCCGGGCATGATGCCCAGAGAAGTCTCGGGCTGACCGAATTCAGCCCCCTCTCCGGCTATGACCAGATCACAGGCCAGCATCAGCTCCTGCCCGCCTCCCAGAGCATATCCTCTGACCGCGGCTATAACAGGACGGGGAAACTCCTCGATCTGCTGCATAAGCTGATGGCCTTCCCGGGCAAAATCGCGGGCCTTAGAGGGGCTTAGATCTTTCATCTCACCCACATCGGCACCGGCGGCAAAGGCCCTCTCACCCCTGCCGGTTATGATAAGGGCTCTCACATCCTTTATCTCTTCCAGCCTGAGCAGAGATCTTTTCATCTCCTGGATGACGGTGGAGTTGATCACATTCATCTTCTCCGGCCTGTCGATAACGAGCAGGGCATAATTATCACACTGCTTTACATCAATGCTCTCAAATTCCTCCTGAAAGATATCGGCCATCTTAATCCCCTCCAGTTAGCTGTATTCGTAAAATCCCCCGCCGCTCTTGCGTCCCAGATGTCCTGCCCTCACTTTGCGGCGCAGCAGCTGACAGGGACGGTATTTGTCCTCACCCATCTCCTCATGCAGTGTCTCCATTATGGAGAGACAGACATCGAGACCTATCATATCTCCCAGGGCCAGAGGTCCTATGGGGTGATTTGCTCCCTTTTTCATGGCCGTATCTATATCTTCAGCTGAGGCCACACCGTTCTGGAGCAGAAAGGCCGCTTCGTTTATCATGGGAATGAGAATTCTGTTGACTATAAAACCGGGCGATTCTTTGACCTCCACCACCTCTTTGCCGGTGGAGGAGATAAAATCACAGCATTCTCTGTAGATCTCATCATCGGTGGTCAGAGCACGCACACACTCCACCAGCTCCATCAAGGGGACCGGATTGAAGAAGTGAATGCCCAGCACCTTCTCCGGACGTTCAATGCTGGTGGCCAGCTCTGTTATGCTCAGGGCGGAGGTATTGGTGGCGATGATCGTCTCCTCAGGACAGATGGTATCCAGATCATGGAATATCTTCTTCTTGACATCCATATCCTCTGTGGCCGCCTCTATGATCAGATCCCTGTCCTTCATCATCTTGAGGTCGGTGGAGGTGGTGATTGCCTCGAGAATATCTTCCTTTTCCCCTTCGGTCAGCTTTTCCTTCTCCACGCTCCTGCTCAGAAATGATGCGATCCTCTCCATACCGTCTTCCAGATACTGTGATTTGACATCGTGCATGACAACCTCACAGCCCGATGTGGCCAGATGCTGAGCTATACCTGCCCCCATGGTGCCTGAACCTATCACACCTATCTTTTCCATATATAATCACCTCACTGCATTTTTTCTGATATCTCCACCATGCGCTCTCCCAGCTTACCCGCCAGTTTAAGGGCCTCGGTATCCTGAGAGACCCTGCGAAAACCATCATCGGCCTTGCGGGTGCCGATCACGCTGCTGGGCTCAAAGCGGGGATCTCCCACTCCCCCCACCACAACCATCCCCTGCAGCAGGGCATAATAGTGCAGGGAGGAGATAACATGCTCGGCTCCACCGTGTTTTAGGCCCGAACTGGAGATGGCGGCAAAGGGTTTGTCCTGCAGCACATGTCCTTTCATCTTGAGATATCTGGTCCTGTCCATGAAGTTCTTCATGGCGGCAGGAACAGAGCCGAAATGAGAGGGAGCGGCGAAGATGAGGCCATCAGCCCGGGGCAGCCTATCGGCCACATCTTCCAGCTCATCCTCCTGCACACAGCTCTCACTTTTGAGACAGCTGTCACAGCCCTGGCAGTGCTCTATCGTATAATCGTTGAGATCGAGAAAGGCTGAGTCCGCTCCCGCCCGGCGGGCACCTTTCAGTGCCTGCTGCAGAAGGGCGTAGCTGCCCCGCTGCACCGGACTTCCATTGACACCGAGTATCTGCACCTGTAATACCTCCTTCTCTCAGACATCGTCGATAAATCCCTTGAGCTCATCAAAGCGATCCGTATATTCTTCATCGGCAAAACAGGTTCCAAAGGCTTCAGTCTCGTAGCTGCTGCCGGAGAGATGGCCCTCCTTGATGCCGTGGTTAATGGCTGATTTTATCAAGCCCACAGCCTGTGAGGACTGGCTGGCTATCTCCTGGCCCAGCTTTCGGCTTGATCTGATCAGATCCCGGGGTGTGACAAGCCGATTTATGAGGCCGATATCATAGGCCTCACTGGCATCGATGATCTTGCCTGTGAACATAAGCTCCTTGGCCCTGCCCATGCCGATTATGCGGGGCAGCCTCTGCGTGCCGTCAAAGCTGGGCACAAGTCCCAGGCGCACCTCGGGCTGGCCGAAACGGGCCCGGCTTGAAGCCAGGCGCAGATCACAGGAGAGGGCCAGCTCCATCCCTCCCCCCAGGGCATAGCCGTTGATCGCTGCCAGTGTGACCTTGCTGGTCTTCTCCAGATTTCCGCATATCGACTGCCCCAGCCGTGAGAGCTCCCGGGCTGAAGTGGGAGTGAGATCTTCCAGCCAGTCAAGATCAGCTCCCACGCTGAAGGATTTAGAACCCATGCCGGTGAGGATGATCACCTTGATCTCATCCTCGCGCTCCAGCTCCTCCAGCCCGTTCTTAAGCTCCAGCAGCATCTCCTTGTGATAGGCGTTCATAACCTCCGGCCTGTTTAGCGTAACGAGCGAAAGCGGTCTATCTCTTTCCAGACTGATATACTGATAATTCACACCTCATACCTCCCGGACTTGCTGCATTTAACGAATAACGATCATCAGGCAAATACTCCTAACCGCTCGCTGATCTCAAAATCTGCATCGGTCATTTTTTCTATCTCCTCGATCTCCGTGCTCTCCTCTTTTTCCAGCAGCAGCAGACCATCCTCCTCCACAGAAAAGAGGGCCAGCTCTGTCACGATTAGATCTACCTCACCGGCTGCCGTCAGGGGCAGATCGCAGTCCTGCACTATCTTGCTGTCACCTCTGCGGGTGGTGTGGGTTGTGGCCACTATTACCCTGCGGGCTCCTGTGGTCAGGTCCATGGCCCCACCCATGCCGGGCACAAATTTTTCCGGTATCTTCCAGTTGGCCAGATTGCCTCCGGCATCAACTTCCAGCGCACCCAGTACGGTGGTATCCAGATGCCCCCCTCTGATTATAGCAAATGAGGTGGCAGAATCAAAGAAAGCCCCTCCCTCTCTGATGGTGACGGGCTGACCCCCGGCATTGATCAGGTCCTTATCCTCCTCACCCTCCGGAGGTGTGGGCCCCAGACCCACAAAACCATTCTCAGAGTGGAGTGTGATATCTATATCATCCGGGATATAGTCGGCCACCATTGTGGGCAGACCTATACCGAGGTTAACAAGCTCTCCATCCTCAAGTTCCTGCGCTACCCTGCGGGCGATCCTGGGCTTTTTCTCCGACATGTAAATTACCCCCCCTTAAACTGGCTGATCGGGTTCAGCGAGAGACGAGTGTAGTAACGCCATGGCCGCCGCCCACACAGAGTGTGGCCAGACCATTTTTGACATCTCTCTTGACCATTTCATGGAGCAGTGTGACCAGAATGCGGGCACCGCTGGCACCTATGGGATGGCCCAGGGCGATTGCGCCTCCATTGACATTGACTATATCGCGGGAGAAATCGAGCTCATCCAGCACCGCCAGTGACTGCGCGGCAAAGGCCTCATTGGCCTCGACCAGCTCGATATCATCTATCTCCAAATCGGCCTTCTCCAGCACCATTCTGGTGGCGGGCACGGGCCCTATGCCCATGATAGCCGGATCCACACCGGCTGAGGCATGTTCCTGGAATGCGGCCAGGGGCTCAACACCCAGCTCAGCTGCTTTATCCCGGCTCATCAGCACAACTGCCGCAGCTCCGTCATTGATACCGGAGGCATTGCCGGCAGTGACGGTGCCGTCCTTTTCGAAGGCGGGGTTTAAACCTGACAGCTTTTCGGCCGTGACACCTTTGCGATAATGCTCATCCTCGGTGAATTCCTCGTCCTCGCCGATCTTCACCGGCACTATCTCCTCTGCGAAGCGTCCTTCCTGCCAGGCCTTTTCAGCTTTGTTCTGGCTGGCGGCGGCGAATTCATCCTGTTCCTGCCGGGATATATCATAATCCCGGGCCAGATTCTCGGCTGTAATTCCCATATGGCAGTCGTTGAAGACATCCCAGAGCCCATCGTGGACCATGAGATCGACCAGCTCGCTGTCACCCATCATCTTGCCGGAGCGGAGATCATCGAGATAATGTCCGGCCCTGCTCATATTCTCCATGCCCCCAGCCACAACTATATCCTTTTCCCCCAGCTGTATGGCCTGGGCGGCCAGATTGACGGATTTAAGAGCAGAAGCACATACTTTGTTTATGGTCATAGCCGGCACGGTATCGGGCAGGTCAGCACCCAGAGAAGCCTGGCGGGCGGGATTCTGTCCCAGACCGCCCTGGAGAACGTTGCCCATTATGACCTCGCCCACCTCTTCACCCTCAATATCGGCCCTGTCCAGAGCCTCTCTTATAACTATCGAACCCAGCTCAACTGCAGGTATGCCGCTCAGACTCTTACCGAAGCTGCCGACGGGAGTTCTGACGGCGCTGACGATAACCGCTTTCTTCTTATCCATTTTATCCCCCTCCTCATTGTTGGAGATCACTTGAGCAGATGGTCCACAAAGATACCCGGTGTCATTACATCATCGGGGTCTATCTCACCTTTTGCTGCTATCTCTTCGGCCTCGGCGATTACGGTATCTCCGGCCATGGCCACAATCGGATTGTAGTTGCGGGCTGCGCGGCGATGGATTAAATTGCCCTTTTCATCAGCCCGGCAGCCTTTAATCAGGGCGACATCAGCCGGAAGCGGCTCTGCCAGTATGTATTCCTCGCCCCCGACCTCGATGATTCTGCGGCCTTCGGCCGCCTCGGTGCCCACACCGACCGGAGTCAGTACTCCGCCCAGACCGGCTCCTGCGGCCCTGATCTGCTCGATAAGTGTGCCCTGGGGGATCAGTTCAACTTCCAGCTCTCCTTCACCTAACTGCCGGCCGGAATCCTCATTTGTGCCGATATGGCAGCAGATGACTTTTTTCACGCGGCGCCGGGAGATGAGTGACCCCACCGAGCCTCCGGCAAATCCCGTATCATTGGTGATCAGTGTCAGATCCTCCGCACCGCTCTCCAGCAGAAGTTCGATGAGAGCATCGGGGCTTCCTACCTCCAGAAACCCGGCCACCATAACAGTCTGACCATCTTCAAAAAGCTCCTTTACCTCCTCTGCACCTATCATTTCAGACATTGGCTGCTATTCCTCCTTTGTCAGGGCCGCCGCCACAAATCCCACGAAAAGGGGATGGGGATCATTGGGGCGGGAGGTGAATTCGGGATGATACTGGACACCTACAAACCAGGGGTGATCCTCGATCTCCACGGCCTCAACCAGGCGATCATCCGGGGAGAAGCCGGCCAGCTTAAGGCCCTTTTCCTCCAGTATGGATCTGTACCTGTTGTTGAATTCATAGCGGTGACGATGACGCTCGTAGACGATCTCCTGGCCGTAGAGCTCACGTGCTTTAGTCCCTTCTTCCAGGCTGCAGGGATAGCGTCCCAGGCGCATGCTGCCGCCCATCTTCTCGATATCCTGCTGCTCGGGCATGAGATCGATGACGGGGTCCTGGCATTCGGGGTCGACCTCGGTGGTGCTGGCACCGGGCAGACCGGCCTCATTGCGGGCATACTCTATTACTGCACACTGCATCCCCAGACAGATACCGAAGAAGGGAAGGCCCTCTCTGCGGGCATAGTTGACAGCGCGCACTTTGCCTTCTATTCCCCTTTCTCCAAATCCACCCGGAATGAGCATACCATCGACGCCCTCCAGGAGGGAGTTTAGATCTTCGCGCTCCTCTATATCCTCCGAGGATATCCAGGTTATATCGACCTCACAATCCTGGGGTATGCCGGCATGGTCCAGGGCTTCGATAATGCTGAGATAGGCATCGGGCAGTTCCACATATTTGCCCACAACGGCTATATCGACCTGTTCTGAGCGGTCTTTCATTTTATCCACAAGGCGCCGCCAGAACTTGAGGTCCGGTTCCTCTGTCTCCAGATTGAGTTTATCGATTACAATCTCATCCATACCCTCATCTTCCAGGTTGAGGGGCATTTCATAGATCTGTTCACAGTCCACAGCCTCTATGACAGCCTCCCGCTCAATATCGCCGAAGAGGGAGATCTTATCCTTGACCTCCTCTGTCAGCTCCCGGTCGGATCTGCAGACTATGATGCCAGGATGAATTCCGATGCTGCGCAGCTCCTTGACACTGTGCTGGGTGGGCTTGGTCTTGAGTTCACCTGCCGTTTTGAGATAGGGGATAAGTGTACAGTGGATATAGCAGACCCTATCAGGTCCTAAATCACCCTTCATCTGGCGGATGGCCTCCAGGAAGGGAAGACCCTCAATATCGCCTACAGTGCCGCCTATCTCGGTGATAACCACATCATAATCACCTTCCTGACCGGCCCGCCTTATTCTTGATTTTATCTCATCGGTTATATGGGGGATGACCTGAACAGTTGCCCCCAGATATTCCCCCTCTCTTTCCTTCTGAATAACACTGCCATAGACCATACCTGTGGTCACATTGTTATTCTGGCTCAGATTGGTGTCGATAAACCTCTCATAATGTCCGAGATCAAGGTCTGTCTCGGCCCCATCATCCGTCACAAATACTTCACCGTGCTGATAGGGGCTCATCGTGCCCGGATCGACATTTATATAGGGATCGAACTTCTGAATTGTCACATCGACTCCCCGGCTCTTGAGCAGTCTGCCCAGCGATGCTGCGGTGATGCCCTTGCCCAGAGCGGAGACAACTCCACCTGTTACGAATATATAGTCTGTCATCTGACTCATCCCCCTCACATCTCTTCCGGTGCGGACACGCCTATGAGATCGAGAGCATTTACGAGCACCTGCCGGGTGGCCTGAACGAGTTTGAGCCGGGCCAGGCTCTGCTGGCGATCATCGCTCAGAACCTGACACTTGTTGTAGAAGACGTGGAAGGCATTGGCCAGATCATAGATATAATTTGCCAGCCTGTGGGGAGCTCTAAGACGGGCCGCCTCCCTGATCTCCTCGGGAAAGCAGGCCAGATATTCCAGCAGCTCCTTTTCTGCCTCACTGTCCAGAAGCTCAAGTTCGGCACCGTCTGCATCTGCCTGCAGTTCTTCATCAGCTCTTTCCAGCATGCTGCAGATGCGGGCATGTGCATACTGGATATAGTAGACCGGGTTGTCGGTCGATTCCTCCCGGGCCAGGTCCAGATCAAAATCGAAATGGCTGTCAGTGCTGCGCATGATGAAGAAATAGCGGGCTGCATCCAGGCCCACTTCCTCCATCAGCTCGCGCATGGTGACAAACTCACCCTCGCGCTTGGACATGGGCAGTGTCTCCCCACCCCGGATGAGATTGACCATCTGCACAATTATTATCTCCAGCATATCGCGGTCATAGCCCAGGGCTTCGATAGAGGCTTTCATCCGATCTATGTAGCCGTGGTGATCGGCCCCCCAGACGTTTATGAGCTTATCGAAACCCCGGTCAACTTTGTCCTGATGGTAGGCGATATCTGCCCCCATATAGGTGGGGGAACCGTCGGATTTTATGACCACCCTGTCCTTGTCATCTCCGAGCTCAGAAGCTGCAAACCAGGTGGCCCCTTCCTCTTCATAGATATAGCCTTTCTCGCGCAGTGTCTCCACAGCCTTTTCTATGCGTCCTTCTTCATGCAGTGTTCTCTCGCTGAACCAGTTGTCAAATTCTATGCCGAAATCATTTAGATCTCTTTTGATGATGGCCAGCACGCGTTCATAGGCAAATTCCCGGGCTATCTCGACTGCTTCCTCCTCGATCTCTCTCAGCTTAGAACCATGCTCATCCCTGAGCTCACGGGCTATATCCTTTACGTAATCTCCCCTGTAGCTGTTCTCGGGCATCTCTATCTCCTCACCGAAGAGCTCCAGATAGCGGAGATATGTAGAGCGGCCCAGAAGATCCATCTGATTGCCGGCATCATTTATGAGGTATTCTCTCTCAACCTCAAAACCGGCTCTGTCCATAATGGATGCCAGTGTATCTCCGACAACGGCACCCCGGCTGTGCCCCACATGCAGGGGACCGGTGGGGTTTACACTGACAAATTCAACCTGAACTCTCTCACCCCGGCCATAATCGGTGCGGCCGTAATCCTCTCCCAGCTCTGTGATATGACGTGCAGTCCCATAGAGCCAGGACTCATCCAGCCAGAAATTGATAAAACCCGGTCCGGCCACCTCGACCCTCTCCACGAGTTCAGAATCGATCTCAGCTGAGATCTCCTCTGCCAGCTGGCGGGGGTTTTTTTCCAGTTTGCCGCCCAGGGACAGAGCCAGATTGCTGGCATAATCGCCGTGCTCATCCTCGCGCGGAACCTCAACCTCAATCGGAGGGAGCTCTTCACCATCCAGATCATCTGCCAGCACTCTATCCCTGGCTTTTTCCAGTACTTCGATCAGCTCTTCCTCTATCTCTCTGACGGGATTAAAAGACATAAACTGCACTGCACTCCTTCCTGAATTCCTTATACTTGTTGGGCCTATATTCTCTCACGGGCAAATTCCATTCCCTCCTCTTTCTTTTTCAGTGTGGCAAAATCCCTGACCACACAGCCATGCTTTTCCATCTCCTCCATTAAATTGCGCAATGCTCTGGTGCTGCCGATGAGCGAGGGGGTTATATATGCATAGCATTCCTGGCCCACAGTTCGCTTGCAGCGCTCCAGTGTGGGGGCTATATCGGCAGCAGGCCGGCCCTTGATCAGACCCGTTTTGGGGCTGCCGACTATAACCAGATCATAGGGATGAAAGCTTATCTCCTCCCCCCTGACAGAGGCCTTTATGATATCGACTCTATGGCCCTGATTTTCCGCACCCTCTTTGATCCCGCGGGCCACCTCGACCGCTCCACCCTCCTGTGAATGAATGACGAGTATTTTCTTCATCAGCTTCCGCCCTCTCCTTCCTTCAATCATGCTGTCGAAAAAGTCCGTCTCCCGGTCTGAAAACTGTATCTGACTCCCTATTTATTTATTTCCACCCTCAGGGAAAAAATCCTGTATTTTTTCCCGAACGGGATCGCAAAACCCGGGCAGATGCAGATATTATGAATTTTTTCACATTAATGGCCATAACATCAGGGCAGAAAAACTCCCAGGTTTTCCTGCCCCGGATGGCAATGGCCTGGATTTTATTCGATCATCTATCCGCTCACTTATTGGGCCAGTTCCAGTTCCTTGAGCAGCCTGCCCTTGGGCATATATCCCACGAGTTTATTGTCGATCTCTCCCTCGTTAAATACGATCATGGTGGGAATGCTCATGACCTCAAACTTTGAAGCCACCTCCTGATTTTCATCCACATTCAGCTTGCAGACTTTAAGCTCATCATCGTAATTATCAGCAATCTCCTCTATAACCGGGGCCAGCATCTTACAGGGTCCGCACCAGGAGGCCCAGAAATCGACCAGTACCGGTCTGTCGGCTTCCAGCACTTCCTCTTCAAAGTTCTCATCAGTTACTTCAATAGGTTCACTCATAGATTAATCCCCCTCAATTTACGTGAATAGAATTGTAAACATTTTGCTTTCACCATATTATCATATATGGCTGCACAAAAAAAGTATGTTAAACGGAATACATAAAAAAACATTAAAAATTGATTTATTCCATCAGAATTGTCATTTATGCCTGCCTGTGATATAATTTTATCCAGACTGCAGCTGACAGTTCAATGATCTGGCAGCATCAACATTTCAGTCTGAAGGAGGCAAAAATTTTGCAGCCGGAAATCTCTCTGGGGATAGCTTTTGTGGCCGGAATTCTCACCTTCTTCTCCCCCTGTATAGTCCCCCTTCTGCCCTCATATCTGGGCTATCTGGCCGGCGATTACAGCATAGAAGAGCTGAAAGAAAAAGACAGCAGTGGTAGAAGATCAAAGCTTCTGCTGCCCTCGCTCTTCTTCATCTCCGGTTTCACCATCATTTTCACACTGCTGGGGCTTACCGCTTCCTGGCTGGGCCGGGAACTTCTGGCCCGCCAGCAGCTTCTCAGGCAGGTCGGGGGCGTGATCGTTATTATTCTGGGACTCAATATGGCCGGCCTCTTCTCCTCCAATATTTTCAGAAGACAGATAGATATCCGGCCCCCGGACTGGCTGCACCGTTATCCCCGGGCTTTCCTGCTGGGGCTTGTTATCGCCCTGGCCTGGACGCCCTGTGTCGGACCTGTATTGAGTTCTATTCTGATATATGCCGGCACCGCCGAAACACTGACAGCCGGGGCTTTAATGCTGGCGGTTTTTTCTCTGGGATTATCACTGCCGCTGATCACGATCACAATATTCATGGAAAAGTTCATGGATGGATTCGAAAGTCTAAAATCCCGGCTTCCCCTGATCAAAAAAGCAGCCGGCCTGCTCATAGTTCTGGTCGGTATACTCATCTTCACAGGTCATTTTACAATGCTGAGCCAATCCCCCGCTTCTTTTCTGCCCTGGTAATTCTGCCCTGGGGAATACAAGGAGGTGCGGAAAATGAATAAAAGCTCCAGATTAAACCACCCGGATCTGTCCCGAATTCTGGTTTTTGCCCTGATCTTCACACTCGGTTTTATGCTCACATTCTCTTTTTCGCTCCAGGCCGAAGAGGGAGCATTTCCCGGAGACCAGGCCCCAGATTTCACGCTGACCGAGCCCGACAGCCAGGAGGAAGTTTCATTGAATCAGTATGCTGACGATATGGTTCTGCTGAATTTCTGGACAACCTGGTGCCCTGTCTGCGGTGAGGAGATGCCGGATCTGCAGCAGATCGAGGATGAGTATGAAGATGAAGCCATTGTGCTCACTGTCAATATAGGTGAATCGGCCTCTGAGATCAGCTCCTATATGGAAGAGGGTGGTTATGATTTCACAGTGCTGATGGACGATGATCAGGAGACGGCCGGCCTCTACATGGTTCGCGGTGTACCGACCACCTTTATACTGGATGATGAAAATAACACCATCCTGGAAAGGCATGTAGGTCCTATGAGCTATGAGCAGAAGCTGGAGCTGCTGGAGCTCAACTGATATTAGCCATCGATCCCTACCATCAAAGCTTCTTTCCGGCCACCATACCCAGCACAGCCACAGGATCTTTGGGAGTGGAATAGGGAGGCGCGTAACCGAGATCCATCTGAAAGAGATCCTCGGCGGTCTGTTCGCTGTAGATCGCCGAGGCCAGAACATCGATTCTCTTATTCACACCATCTTCACCGACGGCCGCCGCTCCCAGAATGCGCCCTGATCCGGTATCAAAAACCCCCCGCAGTGTGAAATGTTTATAGCCGGGAAAATAGCCGGCGTGATTTGGTACGTTGACCGTAATCACAGCGGGATCAAATCCAGCCTCTGTTGCCTCTTCCTCTTTGAGGCCGGTGGCAGCAGCAGTATAATCGAAAACTTTGGTGATCCCGGTCTTGAGAACACCTCTATGTCTTTCATCTCCACCGGCTGCATTTGCCCCGGCAGCTCTGCCCTGCTTGTTGGCAGTTGAGCCCAGGGGAACCCAGGCCTTCTCACCAGTGATGAGATTGGTGGTCTCCGCACAATCCCCGCAGGCATAGATATCCTCTGTATCTGTCTCCATTTTATCATTGACACCGATGGCCCCGGCTGCCCCTGGACTCACACCGGCCTCTTCGGCCAGGCGGGAATTGGGTTTTATACCCACAGATACCTGCACCAGATCGGTCGGGATTGTGCGGCCGCTGGAGGTGATGACACTCTCGACTTCACCCTCACCGGCAAATTCGCTGACACCATCGTCCAGCACCAGATTTACACCCTGTGAGATCAGATGCTCCTCCAGCTCTTCAGCCAGCTCGGCCGGCAGCATCGGCAGCACATGCTCTCTCTGCTCAATCACCGTAACCTCCATATCAAGCTCGGAAAAAGCCTCGGCCATCTCCAGCCCCACCAGCCCCGCCCCCACGATGCAGACCCTATCGTGTTTGAGATCGCTGGCAGCTCTCTTCAGTTGATCTGCATCTTTTACAGTGCGCAGTGTCAGCACATTATCATTTTCAATGCCCTCTATGGGCGGCAGAAAAGGTGAAGCTCCGGTGGCAATTATCAATCTATCGTAATCTTCACTTGAAGACAGATCCCGGGCCAGATCCGTGTATTTGACAGTCTTGTTCTCCGCATCTATCTCCGTAACCTCGTGGCCTGTCCTCACATCCACATCATATCTCTCGGAGAATTCTTCGGGATAATTGGCTATGAGCTTATCCCGTGAAGGCACAACTCCGGAGATATAATAGGGCAGTCCACATCCTGCATAGGAGATATCCTGATCCCTCTCCAGCAGAACTATCTCGTGATCTCCTCCGGTCCGGGAAGCCTTGGCAGCTGCACTGGTCCCGGCTGCCACTCCTCCTATGATAACTATCTTCATTTTTTAAGCCTCCTGTCCATGCGAGTTTAAAACTCTTCTCCTGCAAACTCCCTTGATCTGGTCCAGGATATGAGGCGAAATACCAGTGTGAACCCCACAACAAAGGTGACTGCCTCCGCAGCTCCGGAACCGGGGGGTATCACACCGAAGACAGATCCCAGTATGAGACCGCTGAGCAGAAACATGAGCTGGCGGCGGTAGCGTTCTATCAGCCAGCTCAAAAGCCAGGCAAAGAGCAGAAGTCCGCTCAATGTGCCCAGCCCGTAGACGAATATAACCAGCATATCCAGGCCTGCAATAGCAGTTATGACCTGTCTGTAAACACCCAGCACAACCATCAGGCTGGCTCCACTTATGCCGGGCAGAAGCATGGTGACAGAGCCCAGAAAGCTCGCCGCGAAGATGAAGGGCAGTCCGGCGCTGCCGTCACCGCCTTCACCCCCTGTGAAATAGAGAGCAACCAGCACGCCGGCAATGACCAGTGCTATATTAATGATCTTAGCTATCTTCTTGCCGGTGGAACCGCTGATCTCCCGGCGGGCCTCATGCCAGGTCACGCGCAGTGAGGCCAGAATCATCCCGGCCAGAAGCGCCATGAGGGGCCCGGGATAGAGAGCGAAGATGCGGTCGATGACGGAGGCTCCCAGCAGCGCTCCCAGAGCCGCCCCGCCCCCCAGTGGTATGAGAAAGGGGAGGTTGATATTTTTTATGGCCTTAATGAGTGGCTCATAGATGTAGAAAATGAGGGCTACTGTGCCGCCGCTCATGCCGGGCAGTGTATTGGCAATGCCGAAGGGTATTCCTTCCAGAAACAGCCGCAGCATTAACTT
>CAYXAK010000002.1:0-12589 GCA_964462585.1 uncultured Halanaerobiaceae bacterium | reverse complement strand
GTGTCACGGTTGACATTCTCCAGATCGAGGCGGGCGGTGCGCAGATAGAGCTCATAGGCCTTTTCGGTATAGCCTATCTCGGCGGCAATGATGGCATAGATGCAGGGAGACAGAGAGGACTCGTGGACCGTTCTGGGTTCGTAAAAGTCGAAATTTTTCTTTTTAGTATCCCTGTCATAGCGATCACCGAGAAAATAAAGCCCCTGCAGCACATCTGCCTGTTTTACATAGGGAGAGCGCAGAATTCTATCCCAGGACCAGTTCTGGTTGAGGGGAAGATCATCTTCGCAGAGGGCTGAGACTGTATTCAGATTTTTATCGCGGTAACCGTCCTGCTGTTCGATGATACCCCTCTCCTCCCAGCGGGGCAGATAGATCATATCCGCTATCTCCTGCCAGTCTTCCAGCTCCTCTTCATCCAGATTCAATTCATCTTCCAGCTCCTGCAGGCGCCCGGGGTGCTCCTGCTGGAGGTATTCTCTGACCTCCAGAGCATATTCCAGACACCAGGCCGCCATGCGGTTTGTATACCAGTTATTGTGCACGTTGTTTTCGTATTCATTGGGCCCGGTCACACCGATTATCATATAGACATCCCTGCGGGGATTGTAATGGACACGGTCGGCCCAGAAGCGCGCCACTGCAGCTATAACCTCAAAACCATATCGGGCCAGATAGCCGCGGTTGCCGGTATGGCGGATATAATTGTAGATAGCGTAGACTATGGCGGCATTGCGGTGTATCTCCTCGAAGGTTATCTCCCATTCATTGTGACACTCCTCACCGTTCATGGTAACCATGGGATAGAGTGCACCATCAAGCCCGAGTTTATCGGCGTTTTCCCGGGCCTTATCAAGATGGCGGTAGCGGTAGAGGAGCAGATTGCGGGCTATCTCATCATCCTTGCTGTTGAGGTAGAAGGGAAAACAAAAAGCCTCGGTATCCCAGTAGGTGGCACCACCGTATTTCTCGCCTGTAAACCCTTTGGGACCGATATTGAGGCGGGGATCATGACCGGTATAGGTCTGATGGAGTTGGAAAATATTGAACCTTATGCCCTGCTGGGCTTTCTCGTCACCTTTTATCCTCACATCATTATCCTGCCAGATATTCTGCCATTTATCGCTGTGCTCGGCCAGAAGTTCGGAAAAGCCGGCATCTCTGGCTTCCGCAGCCCTCTTGCGGGCCTCGGCTGCAATCTCACCGGGCTCATAATCTCTATCTGTTGTCACACCTATATATTTATGCAGACAGATATCCTGGTCCTCGGCGGCCTCGACCTCCAGTTCATTGCTGATATATTTTTTTCTGCTGATTTTATTTAGAGATTCAACCGCCCCGGCCAGCTCGTACTCCATGGCGGTGGCCACTTTAAAGTCAGATTTTTTGGTGCGCATGACGAGCTCACCGCTGCCTTCCCGGCATTCTCTGTCTATTTCCTCCCAGAATACTTCATCATAGTTGGCATCCTCATTTGTGATGTTGCCGTCCAGGAGAGGCTCAAATTTTATACAGGCAGAGCCGTGGAGGGGCTTGATGCTGTAGGAGACAGCACAGATTTCACGGCGGGACATGCTCAAAAATCTCTTCGTTTCCACCTCCACACAGATCTCACCATCGGCTGTGCTGGCGGTGAATTTTCGGCTCAGAAAGCCTTCCTTCATATTGAGCTCGCGCCTGAAATCATCTATCTCCCAGCTGGCCAGATCCAGCTTTCTGCCGTCTATCTCCACACCGATACCGATAAAATTGGTGGCATTGGGAACCTTGGCATAATATTCGGGATAGCCTATTTTCCACCATCCCACCACCGTTTTGTCGGGGTAGTATACACCGGCTATATAGGTTCCCTTAAGAGTGTCTCCGCTGTAATCCTCCTCAAAATTTCCCCGCAGTCCCATATGCCCGTTGCCCAGGCTCATAATGCTCTCGGCAAAGCGATTTTTAGACGGTGAAAAACCCTCTTCGATGATGCTCCATTCGTCGACCTTAAAATAATTCTCAAATTCATCTCTCTCAATATTTCCACTCACTGTAGCAGCGCCCCTTTCGTTTTTGAACATAATCAGCGCAAATCTCTCTTTTGCCGCCAGGACAGTTTCTTCTCTGCCAGTAGCTTAACTGTTTTCATAAACTTATCGTAATTCCAGCTGCTCTTATATCTGGGCCAGAAACTCTCCAAAAAAATCTCGTCCCATTTTTCATCATAAGTCAGCGAGTTCTGCAGTATCTGATTTATAAATTTGCTTTTAAACCTTGCCAGAGCATGAGCTTTCATTCGCTCAGGAGTCCAGGGAAAACTGAATATATCATCAAGATCCACCAGTATTATTTCGGGATCTGATCTCCAGTTTTTCAAGAGAAAATTTCCCACACCGGGATCTCTATGGATGATATTGTTGTTAAGCATTCTAGCCCAGATTTGAGCAAAATCCTCAATGATAGTTCTGATTCTATGAACACCTATCTTCCCAATCAGATTATTTTCAATGATTTCGCCCCAATCTTTGCTGTTTTCAACACCCCTGGAAACAAATATGCTTTTGTAATTTAAAAAGCCTTTAGAAAAAACTAAGCTGGCCACAGGCTCTATGACAGAAATCCCAAGTTCTGTCAGCTCAACAGCCAGTCTTAGTTGAGTTAGACCAGTGGGATTCAACAATAATTCTTTAAATTTGTAAGCAATTCTATCATAAGAATACTTTTTAAGAAATACTTCGCCCAATCCTTCATAGTTCAATCTATAAATTATTATATTTTTGCTGTGGGAAAAATCAAAAACTTCTATTTTTTGCTGGATCTGATTAATATTTTTGCTTCTATCTCTCATTAAATCAACCAATATATTAATAAAGTTGTCATCGAAAATGCTGGAGTAACTGTCTGCATAATAAAACTTCATTTTGCCGGCCACCGGTTCTTCCTTGATTTTCATCTCATCCCCCCCACAGCTTTCAAAATCTTCAATATCTCATCTTTGCCAGGTTAAAAATGGATATTGAATAATAAAAGAGTATCTGCTGAGTGTAGACAATTTTATTTATCCTGGAGAAGAATTTCTTTTTTATAATGCTCTTCTGGCTCGAATCTCCAATTGAAAAGTTTCCTGGCAAAATCGGAAGGATATATATCATTTTTGACTACCATCCAGTTCTCAATATTTTTCACATCTAAAAATTGATGTCTATTTGAAACTGTGAGTTTATTCATGCTTTTCCTGTTATCATAAAGAATTACCGGAATTTCAGACCATCCTAAAGCTGCAAGAACCGCCGCTCTTCTTCTCCCGCTGCTAATATGGATTTTAAACTGCCAGCCCTTTTTCAAAACAACTCCCTGAATGTAACTGGAATTAATTGTGGTATTTTCTCCAATTTTGAAGTTTTCCGCTGAAAGTATATTCTGCAAATACATTAATGACTGATAATCATCTTTTCTCGGATAAAAATCTCCTTCATTGAGATGATAACTGTGAAAATAATTACTCATATTCGTTTCCTTTTTATGGGCATTTATCCAATCACGATAGGGTATGCAGGTCAATCTGGAATGATTGTCCTTCTTTTTTCTAAATTTTTCTGGTAAATGTTCAACCAGATTTATATCGTTGTTTAGATAAAATTTCTTTTCAAATTTCCCCGCTTCAATCAGTTCAATAACATTTGCTCTAATTCTCTTGATTAATGAATTATTATAACTCACACCATCGCTTTCCTGAAACTGTTTTACCTGAGCCACATAAGGGTTAAAATCATCTAGAGAAAATGAACCTAATCCCCCTAGACTGAGGATGCACTTATTTTTAGGCACATAAAATAGGTTTTTCTTTGGTTTTTCCACCCTATTGAGTTTTCTAACAATTTTTTTGAGAGATCTCTTTATACTTTTGAACGCAAATCGCATCATTACACATCCATTAATTTTATTTCCCTAACCTGGCTCCAATACTATTATATTATAAATCACCAGGAAGGAGATTGACATCCCATTGTTCAATATAATAACAGAAACCCTATAATAAATTCAATCTGCGAGGTTATAATAATAAAATGGAATTAGCAGAAAAATTACTGCAAATTGAGCCCCAATATGTTTTGAAAAAATACATTAGAAAAACAAAGATTGTAAAAATAGGATGGAAACATTTTTACAGAAAAAAGCTGCAAAATAATAACATTAAAGCACAGATAGATTTAATCAATAAACTTGATCTCCTGGAAAGAAAAAATCTTTTGTCTCCAGAACTCAAAAGAATAATACATATTAAGCTTGAAGATATAAATCATTATTTTTTCAACAAAAACACAAACGAAGAGCAGCAATTGCTCTATAAAGATTCTTTTCGAGGTAATTTTGTTAAATCCGGGGCCTGGGATAAAAATAAAAAACCTATTTTTCCTGACTTTTACAAGCATTCCCGGGCCATTGGCCCCATCGGCTTTAGAACAATGTATCAGTTATTTGTTGAAAACATCGATTACAGAGAAACATGTGAATATCAATATTTAAAACCTGAGTTAAGTGAAGAGAAAGCCCGAAAGAAGGTTGAAAATTATAGAAAAGTTTATTATAAAATCAAAAACCAGGGCTATAAAAGTCAAAAGAAAATGGGCCGAAAAATAAGAGGTTCCAAAATATTTGACGAAATCAGAATTGCTATTGATAGAGATGGTAATTTTGGTTATATTGCTAGCAGCGGAAATCACAGACTGGCAATTGCTAAAATCCTGGACCTGAATACAATACCAGTAATTGTCGACGGAATTCATAAAAAATGGATTATTGATCGTTCAAATACGCTGGACGAAAATATTCTTAACAGGATCAATACCCTCCTGAAAAAATTAGATCAATCCGACTGATCCGCATTATCCTTTTCTTCTCTCAATTGTAAAGTCTGAAGAGCCAGGCCCAGACCAACCAGAGCCCAAAAATAATTGCGGGTCTGGGCTTCTGTTATATTTGTTTCAAATAATCCGGCTATCAAAAATCCTGTTATTGCCAGGAAAATCCCCAGGTATAATGCCCGATCTTTGTTATTTATCTGTTCCTTTTTGTAGGCACTATAAAAATTAACTAACAGTAGATAATTTAAATATACGAAAATTGCCGCAGCAAACAATCCCATCTCAGTGGCAAAGAAAAGATAGTTATTGTGAGCACTGGTTCGAGTGTCTCTATTCTCATAAGTATAATTAGAATACTCCTCTGTAAAATTATCATATCCAACTCCACGCAGAATATGATCCCTGGTCATATCTACTGAAGCACGCCATATGTCCATACGAGAATGTTCGGTAAAATCCGCAAAAATACTTTCAAATCTCCCCTGGAAATTTACAGGTAAAAAAGAATAAAATAATAACATCCCTATTAAGAGCAAGGGAAGAAATTTAGGCTTTTTTATAACTGCAAACAAGATCAACACTACAACGAGGGCCAGATAAGCTCCTCGCGTCAGAGAAAAAATGATGGCCGTAATGTTAAAAAATATAGCTATCCCTGCAATAACATTAATCGTTTTTTTATCCCATTTTTTAAATAAAAAAGGAAGTAATAATGCCACACCCATAACAGACACATTGCCTGAAGTTATGGAAAACCGCGCCAGTCCTTCCGCTCTCCTCATATTCTCTATTAAATATTGATAATTTGCCAGTACCGCAGAGACGGTGAGAACAAAAGAAGAAATACCTATCACTCTAAATATCATTTTCCGGCTCTCAATTTGATTAATAAGCGCAATAGGAAAAATTATACTATAAAATGTACCGGAACCCAGAGCAGTCCAGAATTCATTCCGTGAAAACATCATAAATAATAAAATACCTATAAAAGGCCAGTATTTAATTGGCCTCTTAAAATCATTTACATATTCTCCCCCGGAAAATAACTTTATCAACCAGGAAAGAATAACAAATCCTACACCAAAGCTGATCAATGAACGGGATGAATGAGACCCTATTGCATATACATAAAGTCCAAAAACAGCTATATATTTCACCCATAATTCTTTAGGGGGAATATTTGTTAAGAAGCGGCTTTTACTGTTCAGCAATATAAAGACCTCCAGCTATTACAGGGTTTACTGGTGCATTGTTTCAGGGTAAATATTTTAGGTATTCTGGCTTTCCCATTTTTTTGCATATTTCAGGAATGAATAATAGGACAACATCATAGATAGTATTAAACCCTCTTTCCCGGAAAGAAAACCCCGCTGCAATACAAATTTTTTAATGAACTCCAGTATAGGTCTCAAAAAAACCAGGATTATTGGCATCCCTTCGTCCTCCTGGCCTGCCAGTTCAGTATAATGATTCATTTTTTCAGCAAATTCACCCAGACTTTCATAGGTTCTGTGAATCAGAGGATTTTCCACTTTCCCCGCCTCACCAGAAAAGTTCAGCTTTTCGTGAACCAAATTTTGATATCGATGATCAGGTCTATTTAAAAACAACCTAACAGTATAGTCAGGGTACCAGCCGCAGTGCTTGATCCATTTACCCAGGAAATAGCTCTTCCTGGGTATTTTATATACCTCATTATTATATTTCTTCTGAGAAGTAATATCTATAATTTCCTTCTGCAGCTTATCTGTAATCCTCTCGTCAGCATCCAGTATGAGCACCCATTCACTCTCGAGCTTCTCCAGACCATAATTTCTCTGATTGGAAAAATTGTCAAATTCACGTTTAAATATTTTATCGGTATACTGCCTGCATATTTCAACAGTCATATCTTCGCTATAAGAGTCAACAACTATTATTTCGTCAACCCAATCGATAGATTCGAGGCAGGGTTCAATCATATCCTCCTCATTATAGGTCAGAACTAACGCCCCTATACCCACTTTGATCCACTCCTTTTAATTGATATCCTGCAGATCCTCTTAAACTTAAACCCTGCTCAAAAGTCCTTTTAGTTTCTCTCGAATTGATTTTCTACCTCTATGTCTGCCCAGATATTTTTTTATCAATCTCTCCAGCTCCTTTCGGCTCGAAAAATCATAGTTTTTCAAAAAGATATCCCTTATTTCAGGAGACATACGCAATCGATATAAATCTCTAGCTCTCATTTTTATATTCATTTTGTCACATTGATAAGCTCTATTAAAATCCAGGAAGTATATATCATAGCCTGAATCCTGATCAGTGTTTGCCAGGAAATGCACATTGTTGGGATGCAGATCACCATAAAATATATTGCTGTCGTGAATTTTTTTTATGGAATTAGCAAGTTCTATGAGCAGTTTTCTGCGCAACTCTTCAGGAAAATCTTCCTCATAAACATCCCACAGCTTAAATGAAAAATCTTTACGCCGGCAGACATAAAATGAATTGATCAATTTATTCATACGTCCTCTTTTCTCCACTGCGAAAAGAGGTGTTGGGATGTTAATACCCAAACCTTGAAGTTTTAGGGCGATGCTCAAAGCTCTTATGGCTCTGGATGAGATCAGTCTAAATCTTATATTATCATATAGACCGTGCTGACCGAATTTTTTAATTACAATATTTCTATTCTGCTCATGAATTCCTGAAAATCCTTTCAGGATGTTGCGGGAATTGTTTTCTATAACATCTTCCTGCTCCGTGAAATTTTCCAGCATCTTAATTATAGATTCTGGCCTTAAAATTCGATTTCTAACATCGGAATAAAATAAATATTCCAGACCCCGCTCCTTTTTAAATTTATCAACAACTGCAATATTATCTGGCTGCTTTATCTGATACCTCATCTTATCTATTATAGACATGAACTATCTAGCCCCATTTCCAGAAAGACTCCCCGAAAATAATCCCTTTAATCCTGCCAAAACATCCTTGACTTCCAGTTTCTGCATGCAGTGATTATGTCCCAATGGACACTTTTGTTCGTGACAGCCCAGACAATTTAGATTTTCTTTCCGTATGATGGTATTATTCTGACAGTAAGGACCATAGATTTGAGGAGATGTGGGACCCATAATTGCTGCCACCTTTGTTTCTGCAGCCGCAGCCAGGTGCATGGGCCCTGTATCAGCCCCCAGAAAAAAATCTGCCTTCTTCAATATACCGTAAAGCTCCATGAGATCAATTCTACCTGCTGCATTATAAAGTTCCCCCATACACTCAGAAGTAGAAAATGAATTGGTTAGATACTCCAGTCTTCCACGATCGCTCTCACTCCCGCTGATAACTATGTTAATCCCATAATCCAGCAGCTCAGAGATGAGAAGTCTGTAACGCTCCAGCAGCCAGTTCTTACTCGGCCAGGAAGAAACTGGATGCACCACACCAAATACTCTTCTCTCCTTCTCCGCTGAGATGATAAAATCTTTGAGGAGATTGGGCAGACCATTCTGCCAGCCTTCTTTCAATTTCAGCCCATAATCAATCTCATTTTTTTCTGGCAGCTCACACCCCAGCACTGAAGATATATACTTCAAATTTGTGGTGATCCTGTGTTCGCCTTCTTCAGGATCTTCACCAAATTTGTACAGGACTCTTTTGTAAAATAAATTGCTGCCTTCCCGGGCATCTTCAGGCCCCCAGGTTATATTTGCCCCGGAAAAATGGACAGGTATTGCACTTTTAAGAAGACCGTGAACATCAAGAGCCAGATCATAATCAACTTCGGCTAAATTCTTCAAATAATCCCAGAAATTTTTTATTCTCCGAGGTCCAGCCGGTCCTGTCTCACCTCTCCATCTATCCCGGGGAAGGACTTCCGCTCTATCCGCATGTTTATTATTTTGTATAAGTGGAGCTGCCAGAGGTTCCACCAACCAGTGCAGCTCATATTGAGGGCGTTTTCGGGCAAGAAGAGAAAATGCAGGAAGAACATGAATAACATCCCCGAGAGCGCTCAGGCGCACAAATAAAAGGCGACGAAATTCACGGGCCAGGGGCAGCAGCTCAAACAGTCCACATATTTGTTCTCTGGCTCTGGAACTCTCTTCGAGCAGTTTCGTCCGGGGAGATCCCTGGTCCAGAAAACCAATCTCTTCACTTTGCAGTCCCTTCAAATAAGACTCCAATAAATTCTCCAGCTCATCTCTATCCCCAGCTACCCGCACATATTTATCATCTTTGAAGCTGACAAGATCAGTTTCGATTTCGTAGATGGAAGACCCCATTATCACAGGTGTATCACAGGCAAGAGGTTCAAGGAAATTGTGGCCCCCCACCTCGGCCAGAGTACCACCAACGAAAGCTAAATCCGCTTTCCGGTATGCGGTTATTAGCTCACCTATGGTATCAAGCAGAAAAACGTCTGTTTCGGGTTCCACAAAATCCACATCATTGCTGCGCTGCTGCCATTTTATATTTTTAATATCAAGCAGTTCCACAATCTCTTCTCTTCTCTTGATATGTCTGGGAGCTATAATTAAAAGAAAGTCTTCCGTTATATCTCCTGCTTCCTTCAATTTGATAAATAAATCTAACAAAAACTCTTCTTCGGAATCATGAGTGCTGCCGGCAGCAAAAACGGTTCTATCACCAGCCAGCCGGAAATCATCGCTGTCATTTTCGGCTTCACTCAGTGCTACCCCAAACTTTATATTGCCCCCCAGCTCAACCCGGGAAGAAGGGGCACCAAGTTCCACTATTCTTTTGCAGCCCCGTTCATTCTGCATGTAAAATCGTGAGATGAGTTTAATAAAAGGCGATAGAAAAAAATTGATTTTCCTGTAACGAACATAACTATCATCACTTATCCTTCCATTGAGGATGGCCACACTTGATCCACGTCTGGCAGCTTCATTTATCAAAGCTGGCCAGAGCTCTGTCTCCATAAGTAAAAGTAAATCAGGCTGAAGTCTGCGGAGATAGAGATATAGAAGCGGAGGAAAATCCACAGGTATATAGGAGACCTGATCTGCATTTTCCAGCTGATCTCGGGCCAGTTCTCTACCAGCTGGAGTCATGGCAGTGACAATAAAATAACAGCTCTCGTCCCGGGATTTTTTAAGCTCTCGCATAACCTCTCCGGCAACTTTAACCTCACCAACTGAAGCCCCATGCAGCCATATAACCTGACTTTTCTTCAACTTCTCGGGGTCCGAAATTTGCCCAAGACCCAGCCTCTCCCGGACTTCATCACCACGAGCCTTTAAGATAAGAAATATAAAATAGGGTGAAACAATAACTGTAATAAAAAGAGTCAGAAGTGTGTATATGAAATAAAACAACTTCTTCATATATATCAGCCTTTCACTCAGTAAGTAACTGCTATTTCAGCTATGTTCAATCAAGCTTCCAGCGTCTGTGCATCCACATCCATTGTTCGGGATTATCTTTTATGGCAATCTCAGTAGTCTTAACCAGATCTTTCAACCACTTCTTTTCCTGAACCTCTTCAAGTTCACGGGGAATGTCAACCTCAGGCTTTATATCAAGCGTATAACTTGCAAAATCCTTCCTGTGAGAATATACAGGCAGAACAGGAACCCCGTAACGAGAAGCCATATGGACTGCGCCTCTGTGAACACTGGCTTTACGGCCCATAAATTTCAGGGGAAGTCCTGAGGATGCATGCTGATCCCCAATTATGATCAGCAGTTCACCATTTTTCAGAACTCTGATTGATTCTCTTACACCCTTCTTGCGATCAACAAGCCTGACACCCTGACGCCGTCTCAAATTGTTTATGCGCGAATTAAGGGCCGCATTTTTTTGAGTCCGGGCAATAGCAGTGACAGGATAACCAAGTTCAGCCAGAACTCCTCCCAGCCATTCCCAGTTTCCCAGGTGTGCTGTATAAATTATAACACCATTTCCCCGGGAAAAAGCCCTCTCCAGATATTCACGCCCTTCAATTTTGTGATGTTTACTCAGCTCTCCCTGTCTGCTTTTGAGCAGCATAAATTCCACTGCCACCTGCCCAAAGTGGCGATAGCAATTGCGCAGCAGCCTGGGGGAGAAATCAATACCGGAGGCCCTTTGCATATTTTTTTTCGCTGTTTTCTTTCTTATGCCCAAAATATATATTAAATCTCCCAATCTCCTGCCCAAAAAGCCAGAAATTTTTAGAGGAAGAAGATTGAAAAGCCTACAAAAAAAATCGAAAGCAATAGCCGATATCACCAGATTCTGGCCCGCAGCAGATCCTGAAAGTTGACCATGCCCGCGGGACATCCCTCCTCATCTATAATGGGTAGATGGTTGATCTCCCTGTTTTCCATGAGTTTAAGAGCCTCCGCGGCCAGCATATCGGGCGAAACAGAGATGGGCTCAGCTGTCATAACCTCTGTCACCTTTTCATCGAGCAGATTACGCCCCCCGTCTCTTACAGCTCTTCTGATATCACCATCGGTGATAACTCCTATGAGCTCTTCGTTCTCTCCTACAACAGAAGTAGAGCCCATTCTGCTGTCGGTCATTATAAATAGTGCTTTCTGTACGCTCTCCTCATAATTGACACAGGGATTCTGGCCCCTGATCTCCATAACCTCCTGCACGGTTGTGAGCAGCTTACGTCCCAGCGAGCCTCCGGGATGATAGAGTGCAAAATCTCTGGAGTCCAGCCCCCGCAAGTAAGCCAGAGCCATGGCCAGAGCATCACCCAGAGCCAGGGCAGCTGTAGTGCTTGAGGTTGGAGCAAGATCAAGATGACAGGCTTCTTCCTCCACAATGTTATCCAAAACCAGATCTGCTCTCTCAGCCAGTGTGGAATCAGGGCAGGAAGTAAGTGCAAAGAGCTCAGCCCCTATCCGCTTTATTCCCGGTACCAGCTTGATAATCTCCTCGGTCTCACCGCTGTAAGATACAGCCAGGACTATATCCTCTTCGGTCACCATCCCCAGATCACCGTGCAGGGCCTCATCAGCGTGAATGAAATAAGCAGGTGTGCCGGTGCTGGAAAGTGTGGCAGCAATCTTGCGGGCTACAAGTCCTGATTTGCCGACACCTGTCAGCTGCATTCGTCCTGAGCTGGACATTATTTTTTTGAGAGCGGCCAGAAAACTGCCGTCGATGGCCCGTGATAGCTGACTCACAGCCTCAGCTTCATCCTTCAGCACCTCTCTGGCCCTTTCCAGTGCTCTGGAAAAAGCTTCTTTATCTGCGTTAATATCGTCCATTTAAGCTTCACCACCGCTGCGTCTGAGTTCATCGAATTTTTTTATCTCGGCCAGAAGTTCCTCCATATCATCGAGGGGAATCATATTGGGACCATCACAGAGGGCCTGATCGGGCTCGGGATGTGTCTCGACAAATAACGCCTGTATACCCACGCCGGCAGCAGCTCTGGCCAGAGGCCGGGCAAATCTCCTCTCGCCACCTGAGCGATCCCCCTGACCACCTGGTAACTGAACACTGTGTGTGGCATCGAAAACTACCGGATAACCAGTTTCTCCCATGCGAACCAGTGAACGCATATCAACCACCAGATTATTGTAACCGAAAATGGCCCCCCTCTCTGTCAGCAGTATTTTGTGATTGCCTGTGCTCTCGATCTTCTCCACAACCTGATCTATATCCCATGGGGCCAGAAACTGACCCTTTTTAACATTTACAATACTACCAGTTTCACCTGCCGCTAAAACCAGATCTGTCTGGCGGGATAAAAAGGCTGGAACCTGAACAATATCCAGTATCTCTCCCGC
>CAYXAK010000001.1:0-138196 GCA_964462585.1 uncultured Halanaerobiaceae bacterium | reverse complement strand
CCTGACCGCCCCTGATAGACCTGTGCTCAGAGATTAGCTTTCAGATATACTTAACAATTAAGGCTAAAGTTCCGGGCAAAATAAAAAAGGATTATACAGGTATCTATTGAATTTTATAAAGAGGGCTATTGTTTAGAGAGGAGAAGGGAGGGAGAGTATTTGGATAATAGCGGATACATAGCGGCTCTGGATGTTGGCACCAAAAAGATCTGCTCTTTGATTGCCGGTGTGACTTCGGAAGAGGATTTAGAAATCATAGGAGTTGGTCTTTCTCCCTCAAACGGTCTGCGCAAGGGGATAGTGGTGGATATCGAAGAGGCCTCCCATTCCATTAGATCTGCCCTGCTCGGTGCGGAGAAGATGGCGGGAGTTGAAATTGATTCTGCTTTTGTGGGTATAGCCGGCTCACATATTAATTCCAGGAACAGCCACGGAGTCGTAGCTGTTACCGGCCAGGAGAGGGAGATCAACAGACAGGATATCGACAGGGTGATGGAAGCAGCCCGGGAAATTACACTGGGACAGGGAAAGGAAGTCATACATGTTCTTCCCCGGGAGTTCATAGTAGATGGCACCGGAGGGATTAAGCATCCCCAGGGGATGTCCGGCATGCGTCTGGAAGTTGAAACGCACATTGTGACAGGAGCTACGACCTCGGTGGAAAATCTGGTGAAAAGCGTGAGAAGAGCTGGAGTTGAGGTGGAGGATCTCGTTCTCGATCAGCTGGCTTCCAGTGAAGCGGTTCTGACAGATGATGAAAAGGAGCTGGGGGTTGCTCTGGTTGATATCGGGGGAGGCACCACAGATTTTATCGTCTTTCACGAAGGGAATATAGCCTATACTTCAGTCCTGCCTGTGGGCGGAGACCATGTCAGCAATGATATTGCGGTTGGCCTCAAAACTCCGATCTCCGAAGCAGAGAGGGCGAAGATTAAATTCGGAGCTGCTTCTACTGATTCGGTGGAGCAGAATGATAAAATTGAGGTCATGAGTGCCAGCGGCCGGGAAAAAAAGAAGATCTCCAGAAAATATCTTTGCCGGGTTATTCAGCCGCGGATGGAAGAGCTTTTTACACTCATCAGAAAAGAGATGGAAAGCTCCGGTCCCAGAGAGCAGGTCCCCGCAGGGCTGGTATTGACAGGAGGAGCTTCTATGCTGGAGGGAAGCTGTGAGCTCGCCGCAGATGTGGTGGAGATTCCCGTGAGAAGAGGAGAACCCGATTATATCGATAGCCTCTCAGAGATAGTTGAAAACCCGGTATATACCCGCAGAGAAGGACAGATTCCAAAGGCTGTATATTCCACATCGGTGGGGCTTTTGCTATATGCCCTGAACTATACTTCAGCAGGCAAGAGAAGGGTGAAAAGCAGGGAGCGAAGCAGATCGGAGATAGTGAATGGCTTTTTCCAGAGGATAAAAAGTTTTTTCGATGATTTTTTCTAAAAGTTAATTAATTTTGAGAGGGGGAGTTAGAAAGTGTTTGATATAGGCACTGAAACCGAGAATTTTGCCGACATAAAGGTTGTTGGTGTTGGCGGTGGCGGCAATAATGCCGTCAATAGAATGATTTCAGAGGGTCTTGATGGTGTTGAATTTATAGCCATCAATACCGATGCACAGGTTCTGATGGAGTCCAATGCCGGTGTGACAATAAGAATAGGTGAGCAGATAACTCAGGGGCTGGGAGCTGGATCTGACCCCGCTGTGGGACGGGAAGCCGCCGAGCAGAATAAAGATGAAATTGCTGAATCCCTATCAGGTTCTGATATGGTCTTTATAACTGCAGGTATGGGCGGTGGTACAGGCACAGGAGCCTCGCCTATAGTGGCAAAGGCGGCCAAAGAACAGGGAGCTCTGACCGTGGGTGTGGTCACCAAGCCTTTCTCTGTAGAGGGGACAAAGAGGATGGAAAATGCTCTGGAGGGGATCCATGATCTAAAAGAAGAGGTAGATACACTTATAGTCATCCCCAATGACAGACTGCTGGAAGTTGCGGAAAAGAAAACCAGCCTGATGGAGGCCTTTAAAATAGCAGATAATGTCCTGCGCCAGGGTGTGCAGGGAATCTCCGATCTGATCACCATAACCGGAATCATCAATCTGGATTTCGGCGATGTGAAGACGATAATGAAGGATGCGGGAACAGCGTTAATGGGAATAGGCAGAGCCCGGGGTGAGGAAAGAGCGGAGGAAGCTGCTCGGCAGGCCATTGAATCCCCTCTTCTGGAAGCTTCAGTGGACGGAGCACAGGGTGTGCTTTTAAATATCACCGGGGGTGATGATCTGGGCATACATGAAGCTTATGATTCCGCCAAGATCGTCAAAGATGTTTCCGATCCTGATGCCAATATAATACTGGGAGCTGTGATTGATGAGGAGATGGAAGAAGATGTAATGGTCACAGTAATCGCCACCGGTTTTGACAAAGAAGGAACACCACAGCAGTCATCAGGTGATAGGGGCAGAGAGCTTGAGGGAGAAGATGAAATGACCTCCCAGGTTGAGCTTGACTCCTTTGATGAAGATGATCTTGATGTACCCGCTTTTCTGAGGAAAAACAGCGATTGATGTGTTCAGTTTAAAGCGGGCGGAATCCATCGATTATTTTTATTCGGAGGAGTTTGGTGCCCTGGGTGTTAGGGCGATACTGTCCGGACGCTCTGACAGTTATGGCTGTGAGAATGAATTCCTGAACTCCCTGTATAAACACTTAAATATCTCTGCCGGTTCTATAATACAGCCCAGACAGGTTCACAGCTCGGCCGTATTTATGATCAAAGACCGGGGAGTTTATCAGAGTAGATTTCCCATCCCGGCCGATGCCGTAATAGCCTCCGGGAAAGACCAGATTCCCCAGTGTTTATACGCTGACTGTGTTCCAGTATATTTTTATCATCCCGGCAGTGGAATTAGGGCCCTGGCCCATTCGGGCTGGCGGGGAACAAGCCGGGGAATAGTGAAAAATGTTCTGCGCAATCTGCGGACTCACTTTTCCCTGAAACCCGGAGATATTCATGTGGCTATCGGCCCATCAATAAGCCAGAGAAATTATGAAGTCGATAGAGAAGTATTTATGGCTTTTTGGTCCAGACAGCCTGAACTGATGGAGGATCACAGGCAGGACATTTTTCTTGCACATTCTCACAGCAGCAAATACTGGCTCGATCTGAAGAGGGCCAATTACTATCTGCTCATATCTGCCGGCTGCAGTCCTGAGAGAATATACATTTCCGATATCTGTACATATTCTCATCCCGAACTTTATTCATATCGCCGGGAGGGTGAGCAGGCGGGAAGGATGGCCGGCCTTCTCATATCCGGTAACGGTGAGGATAGTGAAATGTGATGAAAATGAGGAAGAGATCTTTTATCATAGCAGCTTTGCTTATCTCATTGATGATCATCTGGTACTGGCACAATAACCGCGTGCAGCTGCAGATGACCACGTATGGGGAGCTGGTGGTCGATACAGAAGGATATGGTATGGTGATTCGAGAAGAAGAGGTATTTTATTCCTCACATGAGGGTGAGATCTCACTGCAGAGATCTGAAGGTGAAAGAGTCAGCTACGGTGAAAATGTGGCTAAAATATCATCGGAAGCTGAGCAGATATCGATTTATGCCAGAAAGCCGGGGATATTGAGCTATGCTGTTGATGGCCTTGAAGGGGTATTGAGCAGTGAGAATCTGACAGAAGATGAGGTGCAGGGGTTAAAGGAAAAATCCAGCGACTATTCTCATCTAGTTTCAGGACACAGCCTCTCCCCCGGAGATGAACTATACAGAATTGTCGATAATAGATCATTGAAACTGGTGCTTTTTATACCTGACAGCTGGCAGGATAATCTGAATGAGGGTGAGGAAGTATTCCTGCAGCCGGCAAATACTGACCTTGAAATCTCCGCCGGTGTGAAGAGAATATTTGAGCCTGAAGATGATCTTCCCGTGCTGCTCGAAACCAGAGGATTTGTGGAGCGCTGGCTCAACAAGCGAGAGGTGGAAGTTGACCTGATCAAAAGCATTCATAGAGGCATAAAAGTTCCCCTGGATGCCATCTTCTCCCGGCCTGAAGCGAGAGGAGTTTTGAGAGTTGAACAGGGCGGCAGATTTCGGTTTGTTGAGGTTTCTGTCATTGCCAGTGATGGAGAGAGTGCCATTGTTGAAGGTATCGATATCGGGGATCAGATAATTGTTAATCCCGAAGTTATAGATTATGGCAGGAGGGAATGAACACATAATGACTGAAGAAGATGCAAAGAAGGAAATTTCAAGGAGATATAATGAGATTAGAGAAAATATTTCTCGGGCAGCCGCCAGGGCTGGACGTGACCCTCAAGAGATTAAGCTTGTGGCGGTGGGAAAGGAGCAGCCACTGGAAAAAATCCAGATTGTAAGGGAACTGGGAGTTTACGCCTGTGGTGAGAGCAGGGTGCAGGAATTGCTGGACAAAGAGGAAGAAAAACCAGGAGAGATAGACTGGCATTTTGTCGGACATCTGCAGCGCAACAAGGTGAAATATCTGGCCAGAATGAATAACTGCACCCTTATTCACTCTCTCGATAGTCAGAGGCTGGCCCGAGAGATAGATAAGAGGGCCAGAAAAAATGATAGAGATATTCCGGTTCTCATCCAGGTGAATGTGGCCAGGGATGAGAATAAATTTGGCTTTATGCCTGAGGAGCTTCTGCCATTTCTGCAGAAGAGCGATCAGTTCGATAATCTGAAGTTTGCCGGACTTATGACTCTCGTTCCCTATTATGAGGACAGCGAAAAGGCCAGACCTCACTTTAAAGAGCTTGTTGAGCTGCAGCAAGAAGCCAGGTCTGAGGGTTTTGAGCTGCCCGAGCTCTCCATGGGAATGACAAATGATTACGAAGTGGCAATAGAGGAAGGTGCCACAATGATAAGACTGGGAAGGGCTCTATTCGGCCCCAGGAATTATTGAGCAGATCCACTATCAATTTAAAGGCGGGTGATAAAAATGAGTGATCAGAGTTACTGGAGCAGCATAATGGAGTTTTTCGGCTTTGAGAATAGCGAAAACGAGGAAAATGTCGGGCCAGAAGCCTCTGATTTGCAGGCTGGTGAAAACCAGGATGAAGATGGCAGGGTCATCAACCTCAGCAGGACTGAAGATGTCCAGCTGGTGGTGCATAATCCTGATTCATTTGAAGGTGTCAGAGAAATTGTCGATGACCTCAAAAATTCCAGAGCTGTAATACTAAATCTGGAGAAGCGGGATAAGACACTGGCCAGACGGCTGATAGATTTTCTCAGCGGTTCAGTTTATGCCCTCAATGGAAGCACCCAGAAGCTTGGAACTGAAGTTTTTATATTTACACCACCGGGAATGGATGTCGATGCCAGGGCTATCGAAAATGCCATCAAAGGAGAATTTATTAACGAGTAACTGGAGGTCGTAAAATTGGCTTTGATCTACAGATCTGTCGATGTATTTTTTAATATACTGTATCTGCTTTTGCTGATAAGGGTTATACTATCATGGGTGGGCAGGGGTATACCCTATAATTCCCGCTGGAGGGGTTTTATCACTTTTGTCTACAGCATTACAGAACCCATTCTGCGACCCATCAGACAGGTTCTTCCCACTTCCGGCATGGGGATTGACTTTTCGCCTATAGTGGCTTTTCTGCTCTTGAGCCTGGTCAGAAATATTATTTTGAACATCCTGACTTCATTTATGTTATGATCCGCCATTTAATTTGATCAGCGGGGGTATTTAGCTTGACAGATAATAGTGAGATACTGTCCTTTTTACATGATGAGGAAGATATGAAGCTGGGGGAGAGAATACTTGATATCGCTGAAGAAGTACAGGAAAGAAATAATGTTCGTTCCACCAGCTTTCTCAATCCCAGAGAGCAGGAGATCACAGTGGAGATAATCTCTCAGCTTTATGGAGTTAATTATATATCATCGGGAGGCCACCCGGCTGCGGAGAGGGAAAGAATAACAGTTTTTCCTGATTTTTTATTCCCCGAACATCAGGAAGTCCCCCTTATCTGTCTCAAAATATCCGGCAACTTTGATTTTGTCAGTGTCAGTCACAGCGATTTTTTGGGAGCAGTTTTAGGGCTTGGAATCAAAAGAGAGCTGATCGGAGATATCTTCATACATGAGAATATGGCCCAGGTTGTTGTGGATCCCGATATCAAAGATGAAATTTGTCTTAATCTGGACAGAGTCAACGAGGTGCCGGTAGAGATCGAAGAGATGGACTGTGGGGATATAATATTCGAGGAAAAACATCGCAAGGAAATCAGATCAACCGTGGCTTCGCTCCGGCTCGATGCTATTTTAAGTGCGGGTTTTGGCGATTCTCGCAGCAGAAGCAAACAGGCTATAGAAGAAGGCAGGATAAAATTGAACTGGAGAAAGGCTGACAATCCTGCTGCGGAAATCGAGATAGGTGATCTGATTTCCTACAGGGGCAGGGGAAGATTAAAAGTTGCTGAGAGGACCGGCATCTCGAACTCCGGCAGAATTAAATTGATACTGGAGAGAATAACTTAACAGGAGGGATATTTTGAAGTTTTCACCCCTTGATATCTATAATAAAGAATTTAAAAACTCCACTTTTGGCTATAATAAGGAACAGGTCGATGAATTTCTGGACGAGGTCGGTCTGGCCTATGAAAGGCTGCTCAAGGATTACAGTTCCCTCGAGGACGAGGTGGAAAAGCTGGAAGAGAAACTGTCCAATTACGAAAATATCAAAGAACAGCTGGAGGAAACACTTGACAGCATCCAGGAAACAGCAAGGCGGCAGACTAAGCAGGCCAGAAAAGAAGCTGATAATATCATCAAAGAAGCCGAGCTGGAAGCCGAGAGGATAAAACAGGAAGCTTATGAGGAAATTAAAGAGGAGAAGGAGAAGATCAAGAGCCTGAGAAGAGAAGCCCGCGAGGAAATTCAGTCTGAGCTCGATCAGATTGAGAAGATCAGAGATCAGAAAGAACAGTTCAAGCGCAGATTTAGAACGATGCTGGAAAATTATCTGGAAATACTGGAGGAGGACAGTGAGGAAATACCGGATATAGAGGATTTAGAGGAAACTATAATCAGAGATAGAGGCGATGAGATAGAGGAGCTCACCAGGGAGATGGACGAACTTGCCGATGAAACCTTTGCCGGCCCTGAAGATCTGGAAGCTGAATCCGGTGAAGAAAATATCGAGCAGACTGGAGAGGCAGATGCCGGAGAAAATAAAGATGAAGATGAAATAGATAAAGAGAAAAGGGATGGGGAAAACCCGGAACATGATCTTGATGAGACCATAATAAACGAATAATCAGTTTGCGGAGGTGGCTGTGATAACTGTCCTTAAACGAATTTCCCTGGCATTTCTACTGGTTTTAATTTTGATGACAGCCTCAGCCTGTGGTGGCCTGGATGAAGATGCAGTAGAGAAAAATTCAGCTGTATTTGTAAAAGATGATATCCCTCAGGAGCTTATGACAGAGCTCCAGGATAAAAAGGCAATTGCAGCAGGTGAACTCCATTCCTCACAGGAGCACCAGAGGTTGCTGGCCAAACTGGTAGTTGAATTACACCAGGAGGATGAGCTGGATGTCGTAATACTTGACAGCAGACATGCTTACAGCTGGATTCTAGAGGACTATGTCAGGGGAGAGCTCGATGATGGAGTATTTCTGCAGGAAATTATCGAGAACAGGCGCTCGTTTTTGCAGGAAATCCGGAAATACAATCAGGGGCGTGATGCCGAAGAAGAACTGATTGTGAGAAGTGGTGATATAAACTTTCAGCATGATCAGTTTCTCTCTTCACTCCAGTTCATGAGACGTCATATCGAGAATAGAGGATCACTCAACCATTTTCTCAATCAACTTCGATCTGCCTCTGATAGAGAACGTGTGATGTATAATTACAGAGAAGAGCTGCAGGAGGAGGAAGAGCTGCAGGGGGCCTGGGAGAGAGACTGGAATGAGCGAGTAATTCGTATGATAGAAGTTGAACTCGACAGCCGTGAGCCCAGGGAGAAATGGCAGACAGATTATACCCGAGCACACAAGCTGAGAGAAGAGGTGTTGAAGGGGATAGCCAGCTGGAACCTGAATGAGAACAGAGAAGTTCTCTTCAACTATGGATTCAACCATGTACAGAAAAAGCACCATTTTGGCACTGAGAAGGAATGGCTGGGCGAATTCATCTCCAGCAACCATCCCATATCCCAGAAAGCTTCCTATAATTTCATAGTCATGCCTCTCCAGGGCCAGATCAGAACCCGGGAGGGGGATATTGAGAGTGTGGATATCTTAACAGACCCCCCTGAAGATGAGATTATAAGTTCTGCTTCAGAGATTCTGGGAGAGGATGAGCCTGTGTTTGTCAATTTTGCTGAAGATTTTATATCAAATGAGGTGACATTCGACCTGCATTATCAGCAGGTGGAAGCAGTTCCCGGGGAGATATACGATGGTATTATAATTCTGCCCGGAGTCTCTGCAGAAATTTAGCGCCAAGAAAATAGTCCGGGAGGTAAGCCATGAGGGAAGAGGAAGAGTTTGTGAAAATACTGGAGCTTGACAATGAATTTGAGGCCGGGCTGCTCTCTGCTGAACTGGAGAAGGAAGAAATTCCCCACAGGGTCAAAAGCCACTTCGATAAGGCTTATGATGGCCTGTTTCAGTTTCAGTATGGCTGGGGATATCTATCCGCACCGGCCAGATATCAGGATAAAATTGAAAAAATCTATCTGGACCTGAAGAAAGGAGAAGAATTTGATGACTGAGAGTGGTGGTGAAGAACCATCTCAGACAGAACCTTCCAATGCAAAGCTGCTGGAAAAGATAGAGGAGATCTCAGATGATGTCCAGAAATTTACCGTGGCCGATTATATTAAATTCATAAAATCCCCGCGCAAGATGATCCTGTTCAATTTCCTGGCCGGGCTTGTTAGGGGTCTGGGGATTGCGGTGGGGATAACTTTTTTAGGAGCGATCTTTCTACTTGTGCTGATTCGCATGGCCGAAGCAAATATACCTGTAATCGGAGAATTTCTGGCCCGGCTTATTCAGGTTATTCAAACCCATCTTTGATAGGTATAGGGTCAGAATTTCACCTCTGACAGCGTGATAAATCAGGAGGATGATCAGCCGGAGTAATGAAATACTATATTATTTTTTTTGTTTTAATCCTCATAGATCAGAGCAGCAAGTATGCAGTCGATCGCTATATGGTCCCCGGTGAGAGTTTTCCACTTATCGGGAAAATCATGGAGGTAACCTATGTCAGGAATACCGGAGCCGCTCTGGGTATATTTTCTGGCAGAAGAGCACTGCTTCTCTTTATCCAGCTGGCTGTCATAATCCTGCTGGTAATTATATATTATAGATATATACCAACACATGCCGGGACCAGGTTTTTTCTGATATTTATACTGGCCGGAGCTGTGGGCAATTTTCTGGACAGATTGCGCTATGGTTATGTGATCGACTTTATCAACCTCCGTTTCTGGCCGGTGTTCAATTTTGCGGATATGATAATTGTGATAGGCTGTCTGGGACTTGTGTATTTTCTCTGGCAGGATCTATAAACATCAAGGCAGGGTGAGATGATGAAAGCAATAGAGCTGGTATTTTCACAGGATAATGATGAGAGAGTGCGGCTGGATAAGTATCTTTCCCGGGAGATCGAGGATAGCTCCCGCAGCTATTTACAGAAATTGATCAAAGATGGCTATGTGGAGGTCTCGGGCAGCAAAAAGAAGAACATTAAACCTGCCTATAATCTCAAGCCCGGTGACAGGGTGACTGTCAGGTTTCCCCCAAAAAACGAAGAAGAAGAAGAGCTGAAAGTCTGGAAGAGAGAGCTGGATATAATTGCAGAGGACGGGCATCTGGCTGTGATAAATAAGCCGGCCCCGCTGGTTGTGCACCCTGCTGAGAGCCATGAAGGAAGAACTCTGGTATCCGCTCTCCTCCACAATTTTGCTAATCTATCCCGGGCCGGGGGCAAAAATAGACCGGGTATAGTTCATCGACTGGACAAAGGCACCTCAGGTGCTATGGTCATAGCCAAGACCGATCACAGCTATTACAGCCTGAAAGAGCAGTTCAAAGCCCGGGAGGTAAAAAAAACATATTATGCTCTGGTGATAGGCACACCCGAACACAAAAAAGCCAGAATTGAGGCACCTATTGCCCGGGATAGGGATAACAGGACAAGGTACTGTGTCGATGCCCGCAGAGGCAAAGAGGCTATAAGCCGCTACAGGGTTAAGAGATCTTTTGCCGGGTACAGTCTGGTGGAGGTTGATTTAATAACGGGACGCACTCATCAGATCAGAGTTCATTTTTCTTTTCTGGGGCATCCGGTGCTGGGTGATGATAAATATGGGGGTAAATCCTCGCTTAAAATTGATGTGCCCAGACAGATGCTCCATTCCTGCAGCCTGGGGTTTAAACATCCCGGGGAGGACCGCCGGATTGAGTATGAAGCACCACTGCCTAAAGATTTTAAAAATATTAAAAATCATATTGCCGGGCTGTAATTGTCTAAATTAATTGCAGGATTTTTTAAAATAAATATAGAATAGTTAAGTTAGGGGTTTTTCAGGCCAAATATAAAATAAAATGACAAATAAATCAAAGGAAGGGTTGGTGGTATAGTTGACCAGTTATAATACCAGTGATATCAGAAATTTAGCTCTGGTAGGACATCGAGGAGCAGGAAAAACAACATTCACAGAAACGCTTCTGGCCGAGACAGGAACTATTTCCGAGGCTGGTTCTGTGGAGGGAAAGAACACAGCCTCCGATTTTACGCCCGAGGAGAAGGAAAAGGGTTATTCCATTTTCAGTTCCTATTTTAACTTTTCCTGGCATAATACCAGGTTTAATCTGATCGATACACCCGGTTATATCGATTTTCGCGGTGAAGCTGATAGTGCTCTTTCCATGGTGGAGGGGGCTTTAGTTCTGGTCAACGCCGACGGCGGTGTGGAGGTTAACACCGATTATGTATGGAAGCAGGCTGACAGAAAAGGTGCCACCCGTTTTATATTTATCAATAAACTGGACAAAGAAGAGACAGACTTCGATGAAATTTTTCAGGAGCTGAAGGATTTCAGCGATCTACCTCTGATCCCCATGACAATACCGGTTCAGGATGGTGAAGAATTCAGGGGGATAATCGATGTTCTCTCCCGCCAGCTTATAACCTCTGATGGAGAAGAGGATATACCTGGTGAGTATTCTGATAGAGTGGAAGAATATCGCACAGATCTGGTCGAAGCTGCTGTGGAATCCGATGACGAGCTTCTGATGAGATACTTAGAAGACGAAGATATCAGCGATGATGAGATCACCGAAGCTCTCTTTGATTCGGTCAAAGAAGAGCTGGCCGTGCCTGTCTTTGCCGGCTCTGCCGCCCGGGATGCCGGAGTGATCGAAGCCTTTGATTATGTGCGCAAGCTGCTGCGCTCTCCTGCCGAAAAGAAGACACTAAAAACTGCGGAAGGCGAAGAAATAGAGATAGAACCCGATCAGGACGGTGATCTGATCGCTCAGATCACAAAGACCATGGTCGACCCCTATATCGGCAGGCTTTCCATTTTCAAAGTTCACAACGGCTCTATAGATGAAAGCAAAGAGCTTTATGTGCCCAGATTAAATCAGGAGATCAGCACAAATAAATTCTATAAGCTGGATGGAGATGAGCAGGAACAGGTCGACAGTTTGATCGCCGGTGAAATAGGAGCTGTGGCCAAAATAACCGAACTGGAGACCTCTGATACGATCTGCTCACCCGAAAATGTTATAGAGCTGGAGGAAATCGATCTTCCTGAGCCGATGCTGGTTCAGAAGGTTGTTCCCAAAGAGGGAGAGAGTGAAGAAAAGATGTCAGATGCGATCCAGCGCTACAGCCAGGAGGATCTGACCTTCCAGGTGGAGTACAATACCGAGACGAAGGAACTGCTCGTCTATGCCATGGGAACAGTCCATCTAAATGTGATAAAGGATATCTGTCAGCGCAAATTCGAGGTTAGCTTTGATACTGCCCAGCCCAGTGTAGCCTATAAGGAGACCATTCAGACAGAAGCCGATGTGGAACATCGCTATAAAAAACAGAGCGGCGGCAGAGGGCAGTTCGGTCACGTTATGCTCAAGATTGAACCCCTTCCCCGGGGCGAAGAATACGAGTTTCAGGAGGAGATATTCGGAGGGGCTATTCCCAACCAGTATATCCCCGGAGTGGAAAAAGGCGTAAAAGAAGCCATGGAAGAGGGTGTGCTTGCCGGTTATCCTGTGGTAGACTGCAAAACAACAGTTTATGATGGCGATTACCATGAGGTTGATTCCTCGGAGATGGCCTTTAAAATTGCCTCATCCAAGGCTTTTAAGAAGGGCATGGAGCAGGCCAAGCCTGTCCTGCTGGAGCCTATAGTGGATGTTAAGATAACCGTCCCCGAGGAGTATATGGGAGATATCATGGGAGATCTCAACTCCAGACGCGGTCAGATTCAGGGCATGGACCCCAAAGATGGTCAGCAGGTGATAAACGCCAGGGTTCCGGAGCGCGAGATGTTCACATATGCCACTGACCTCAAATCCCTGACAGGGGGATACGGACATTTTTCCATGGAGTTCTCTCATTACGAAAAAGTCCCTTCTGAACTGGCCGAGGAAATAATAGAGCGGGCCAGAAGGGAAAGTGAGTGATAAACCCGCATCATTTTCATAGGTGAATAACAGCCGGGGTCAGCATATCTGGCCCCGGCTTTCTCTATTCGGTTTCTTATCACAATAAAATCAATGGGTGGTAAATATGAAAGATAATATCGAGCTCCTGAAGAGCTTCAGCATTTTTTCTTCTCTCACCGAAGAACAGCTCAATGACATATCTGAGCTTTTACAGTATAAATCATTCTCTCCGGGAGAGACAATATTTATTGAAGGGGAGAGAGGAACGAGCATGTATTTTTTAAAATCGGGAAGTGTAAAAATAGTTAAAACCACTATGGGAGGAGAGGAGCAGATAATAAAATTCATAGAGCCTGGTGAAGTCTTCGGAGAAGTCGTGCTGTTCGGTGTGGAGACATACCCGGCAACAACCATATGTCAGAAGAAGACAGAAGCTGCCCTTTTAACTCGTGATTCCTTCAGAGAATATTTTCTCAGCAATCCGGAAATAGGCTGGGGTATGCTAAAAACGATGGCGGGCAAACTGTATTTCTCGCAGGGCAGAATAAAAAGCCTGGCCCTGCAGAACTCCAGAGCAAGAATAGCCCAGGCTTTATTTGATCTGGCTGAAAAAGAAAAGAAGGGTTATGTGTTAAAGAATTTAAGTCAGGAGGATCTGGCCAACTATCTCGGCATCACCCGGGAGACAGTGAGCCGCAATATAAGCAGGCTGAAGGAAGAAGATCTGATTGAGAGCAGGGGCAGTGAGCTGATTTTGCTGGATAGAGAGGGATTGAAAGCTATTTTCGGCGGTGAGAGCATCTAATATTAGAGGTGGAATAACCATGTTGGAAAAGATTATTTTGCTCATAATCAGTGCAGTTATGCTGTCTCTCCCCCTGGGCAACAGGTCACTGTTCTTCCTCGCCTGGTTTGGATTTTTGCCCGCACTTCAGGTATTTGGGGCGGAGAGGACTATCAGAAATACAGTCCTTCTGGGCTGGCTGTGGGGATGGTTTATGGCCCTGGGAGCAGGTTACTGGCTCTATCATCCCATTAATGATTTCAGCGGTCTTCCCTATCCACTGGTCCTCGTTTTTGTGGGATTGCTGCTGGCCGTGGCCGGATTATTTACAGCGGGCTGGGCTGTGATATTTAAATTATTGAGCTCAGAGGAAAATTTTTCTGTGCTCATATTTTCCTTCACATGGGTCGGATTTGAGTTCATAAGAAATCTCCTATTTCCCTATTATCCCTTCGGTTTTCTGGGGCTTACCCAGACAGGGTTTGATTCTTTTCTCCAGCTGGCCGAACTGGGAGGGATATTTTTAATCTCTCTGGTCACAGCTCTGCTCGCCGGCTTTCTCTTCAAATTTTATCGCAGAAGACGTCTGCGCTATGCTCTGCTGGTGCTGGTGATTATATTTGCCAGCTATCAATACAGTTCAGGAGCAATGGAGGAAGTTGAATCGATATGGCAGGAGGAGAAGAGATCGATATCTGCCGGGGTGGTCATGACGGAAATTCCCCAGGTGGAAAAGTGGTTGGAGGAAAATATAGAGAGAAATCTGCAGATAGTGGCCGAGGATTCCACCGAATTATTTGAGCAGAATGCCGAGATTGTCTTCACACCGGAAACCTCGCTCACTTTTGATTATCTATATAACGAGTATTATCGAGATATGTTTCTGGACCATCTGGAGGGCAGCGGTTATCTGATGATAGGAAGCCAGGCCAGGGGTGATACACTCCAGGACTCTCTTAACAGTTATTTTCTGGTCGATGATCAGGGTGATGTGCTGGAAAGATATGATAAGAATGATCTTATTCCGGGTGAGGTTATACCATTAGCAGGTGTGGCAGAGCTATTTACGGGGAGGGAGTGGCACTCACTCACCGCCGGCGAAGAAAGAAAGCCCATTGACTTTGAGACGGGCGGTGGTGAAGAGGCGGTATTTAGAGTCCTGACATGTTCGGAAATTCTCTACGCCTCCCCCGATTACGGTGAGCTGGAAGATATTGATTTTGTGGTAAACCCCTCCAATGAGGCCTGGTTTGGTGATACAAACCTGCAGAATCAGATGTGGGAATCGGCCAGGGTGAGGGCGGTGGAGCTGAGACTGCCCGTTATAAAAACAGGCAATAAAGCCAGAGGGGGATATATAGACCCCTCCGGCGGGGACGAGATCACGGAACAATCCAGGAGAATCGAAGCTGATATAGGAAAAGCCAGCCAGGGCTTAACGCCCTATCAGAGATACGGAGATTATACCGGTTATCTCTCACTCGTTATGATGATAATAATATTTCCCGGTTTGAAGATACTCCGAATCAGCTGAAATTCTCTATGCAGGCCTGCCATCAGAGTTCTTCGGGTTTTTCCCGGGAGGCGATTTCTTTGACTTCTTCCTCATCGGGGTCGACATAGAGTGTTGAATGGTTTTCATAATAGACTATACCCGGTTTTGCTCCCCGGGGTTTTTTGACATCGGGAATTTTCGCATAATCCACGGGGACATTTTCCGACTGTCTGGCCTTGCTGTAATAGGCTGCCAGGATGGCTGCTTCTTCTATGGTTGAGCGGGGGATCTCCCTGTGAGGACGGTGGTTGCGAATAATGACATGAGAGCCGGCAATTTTCCGGGCATGGACCCAGATATCTTTGTCAGAGGCAGTTTTGTTTGTCAATCTATCATTCTGCCTGTTATTGCGTCCCACCAGAATTTGATAGCCATCCTGTGAATAGAACTGCCTCGGCCGGGATTTCTTCTGTTTAATATCACTTTTTTTCTGGTTCTGTTTCTGAATATAATTTTCTGCCACCAGCTCCTCCTCGATTTCGTCCATATCAGCCATATTTTCAGCCTGCTCAATCTCCAGTTCCACCCGGGCCAGATATTTTTCTTCATGCCGCAGCTTTGCCAGCTCTTTGACGAGATGATCGCGGCTTTTTTTCAGCTTGTCATATTTTTTGAAGAGTTTGTCCACATTTTCTCCGGGGGAGATGTCACCGTCCAGGGGGATTGTGACCCGGGGCTGATCTTCCTGATAGTAATCTATGACTTCAACCTCTTTCTGGCCCTTCTCTACCCTGTGGAGGTTGGCTTTCAGCAGTTCACCACGGCGCTTATATTTGTCTGCCTGCTGGCTCTGCCGCAATTTTCCTCTGATTTTTCTCTGCTGTTCTTCGTTTTTCTCTCTGTATCTCTCAATTATATCATTGAGTCTTTTCCTTTTTCTTTCTCTGTCCTTTCTTATGATATGATTTCTGTAATAATAGTCGAACAATCTCGAGATCTCAGCGAATGTTTTATGCTCAACTTCCTCATAGTGTTTGAGCGGATAGGCTGACTGGTAGACTATCTCCTCTTCTTCATCGATGCCCAGGGCTGGTTCATAATTCTCGTCTCTGATTCTGGCCAGAAAATCAAAGAGTTTTTCTTTGATTTTAGCTTTTTTTTCATCCGCGAGCTCATGGTAATTTTTTTCCGGATCGGCACCGGCTCTGTAGATTATCTCCCGGGCCATGTCCGGACCGAAGCCCTGGATATTGTTCAGTATAGCTCTATAGGCATATTTGCGAAAATCATCGCCTATCATATTCTCCCAGTCGGTTTTTTTGAGCTGATAGGGATCGGCTTTGTTCTGGGGAGGAGGGGGTTCATACCTGACATTGGGCATGAGGGTTCTGCTGGAATCATCTTCCGGTGTGATCCTCTTCATGGCATCGAGCACAATACCCTCCCCATCGACCAGGATAACATTGCTGTATCTGCCCATGATTTCCGCTATAAGCCTGTATTCTTTCTGGCCGTTTTCTATGACAATCTCCAGCATTCTCTCCATGCCGGGCTGGTCTATTCTTTTTATGCGGCCGCTGCGAAGGTACTTTCTCAAAACCATGGCAAATACTGGAGGCTCTGGCGGATTGGAAAAATTTATATCGGTAAGATGGATTCTGGCCTGGCGGGGATCTATAACAGTCAGCAGCACGGGGTTTTCACCCTGATGCCGAAGCCTCAGAGTCAGAAAATCATCTTTGGGCTGATATGCCTTATCTATTCTGGCACCGGCTATCTTCTTCTCCAGTTCAACTCTGCAGCAGGAAAGTGTTATACCATCTATAGCCAAAATAATCACCTCAAAGTTAATTCTATCATCTTAAATTACTGCTTACAAATTCAATGGCCCTTCTTGGATTTAAAATATTAACGGGAGGCATGATCGAGATGAAACCCAGGATTCTGCTGACCCCCTCACTCGATGAAGAGGAGAAATACAGTCTGAGACCTGATTACTGTCAGGCAGTCAGAAAAGCTGGTGGTATGCCGCTTATAATGCCCTTTAAGGAGTCTGAATTAATATCCGATTATCTATCTCTGAGTGATGGCATACTATTTTCTGGCGGTAATGACCCTGATCCACTAATTTTTGCTGAAGAGCCCCATCCGGCCATGAAAAGAATCGAACCGGGCAGGGATATGTTTGAAAGAAAAATGCTGGAAAGAGCTTTAAAACTTCAGATTCCGGTTCTGGGGATATGTAAGGGATTTCAGCTGATGAATATGGTATTGGGGGGCAGCATCTATCAGGATATAGAATCTGAGCTCTCGGATCATATCAAACATATGCAGCAGGTTCGCCGTGATTATCCCACCCACAGTGCCCATATAGTTAACGACAGTTTAGCCGCAAAAATTCTGGGGACTTCCTCCGATTTTGCGGTGAATTCTTTTCATCACCAGGCAATAAAAGAACTGAGCGATGAGCTGACAGAGGTTGTGGCCGCCCCCGATGGTCTCGTTGAGATGGCGGTGAGTTTGGAATATAATCTCTTCGGTGTGCAGTGGCATCCGGAGATGCTTGAGGGAAGTGCTGCCTCTGAACAGATATTTGATTATTTTATTTCATCAGCTCAGGCCAGCTAAAAGCTTCATACAGGGGCTAATCACCTGTAAATGGGTTTATTCAGAGTTCTTGCTAATTAACCTTAGCTATGTTATCATAATCTAAAACAATAGAGTCATAGGCCTTATAATATGAATGATGATGAGGAGATTTCAGGGTTTGATGAACATAACATAGCTTCCATGACCGGTTTGATCCGGGGGGTTTTAATCTCAGCCTGAAGTGAGTGAGGAGGAGTAGACAATGTCAAATGTCCAGCTTATAAATATTGGCTTCGGAAACATAGTAGCAGGCAACAGGGTAATAGCTGTGGTGAGCCCGGAATCAGCCCCGATTAAGAGAATTATTCAGGAGGCCCGGGAGAGGGGTATGCTAATCGATGCCACCTATGGGAGAAGGACCAGAGCTGTTATTGTAACGGATAGTGATCATGTAGTCCTGTCTGCCATACAGCCTGAGACTGTATCCCAGAGACTTGAAGACAAAAGTGATGAGGATTGATCAACAAATTCGGGAGTGAGATGAAGTGATGAAAGGAATTCTCTTTGTTTTTTCCGGCCCTTCCGGTGTGGGGAAGGGAACTGTTCTGGATAGATTGTTCGAGAGGTATGATGAAGTCGAATATTCAGTTTCTATGACAACCAGATCCCCGCGCGATCATGAAGTTGATGGAGAGGATTATTATTTTGTCAGTGAGGAGGAGTTTGAAGAGATCAAGGAAGATGAGGGTTTTATTGAATGGGCCTGTGTTCATGGTAACTGCTATGGCACCCCCAGAGAGACGGTCTATCGGGCTCTGGAGGATGGCAGAGATATAATTCTGGAGATAGATATACAGGGGGCCAAACAGGTCAGAGAAATTTTCCCGGAGGCTGTTTTCATATTTCTTGAGCCTCCTTCTTTTTCTGCTCTGGAAAAAAGGCTTACCAAGAGGGGTTCAGAGGATAGCAGAGATCAAAAATTGAGACTGGAGAACGCCCGTGAGGAGATAAATGAAGCGGCCATGTATGATTACAGGGTGGTCAACGATGATATCGATAGAGCTGTGGAAGAATTAATAGAAATATTTGAAAAAGAAAAATCCAGGAGGGATGAGTGATGATCGATAAACCAACCCAGAGAGAACTGCTCGAAAATACAAGCAACCCTTTCACACTGGTAATTATGGCTTCCAAAAGAGCGCGCAACCTCAATAATGGGGGTCAGGAACTGCTGGATGAATACGATGGTGAAAAGGTGGTCTCCAAGAGCCTGGAAGAGATTGCAGAAGGAAAGATTGAGCTCGAGGAAAATGAGGAATAGAGGATGAGTTATAACATCTTACTGGGTATTACAGGGGGAATAGCAGCATATAAAACAGCTTCTCTGGCCAGCCGTCTAACCCAGAGCGGTTATGATGTTCATACAGTAATGACCGAAGCTGCCAGAGAATTTATTTCGCCCCTGACATTTCGCTCACTGACTCAAAATCCGGTGGAAACCGAGATGTTCACACCGCCCTCTCATCACAATGTAAAGCATATTTCGCTGGCTGATAGGGCTGATTTGATAGTTGTGGCTCCTGCCACCGCCAACTTCATCTCAAGACTTGCCCGGGGTATGGGCGATGATCTGCTCAGCACTGTCATGCTGGCCAGCAGGGCACCAGCTATCCTGGCCCCGGCCATGAATGTAAATATGATCAACAAAAACTCAGTCCAGGAGAATATTTGTCTTCTGGAGGAGAGGGGTTACAGGATAATCTCCTCCGGTGCTGGTTATCTTGCCTGCGGTGTTACAGGAAAGGGGCGGATGGCCGAGCCGGCGGACATTCACGCAATTATCGAAGAAGAAATAATCCCCTCAGATCTCCGGGGCATAAAGTTTTTGATAACTGCAGGTCCCACCCGCGAGGATATAGATAAGGTGCGTTTTCTTTCCAATTATTCCAGCGGAAAAATGGGCTATGCTCTGGCCCGAAAAGCGGCGCAGAGGGGGGCAGAAGTTCATCTGGTTACTGGACCGACCTCACTAAAACCCCCGCCATCCTGTCATATCACAGAAGTAAAAAGTGCCCGCGAGATGTATGACAGGTCTCTTGATATTTTTCCTGATGTGGATGCAGCTGTGCTGGCAGCTGCTGTGGCCGATTACAGGCCTGAAAAGATCGAGAGCGGCAAGCTAAAAAAACACGAACGGGATGATTTGACAGTATCTTTTCAGGAGAATCCTGATATTTTGAAAAATCTGGTCGCAAATAAGACCAAAGACCAGCTGATAGTGGGTTTTGCCGCAGAAGCCGAAAATATTCTGGATAATGCCCGGGATAAACTGAGGAGAAAAGGAGCTGACATGCTGGTTGCCAACGATATTTCCAGGGAAGACGAAGGCTTTGGCTCTGATCACAACTCCGGCTATCTTCTGAGCTCTGATGAGGAGCTGAAAATCACCAAAAGAAGCAAAGAGGAGATGGCTGATCTCATCCTGGATAGATTAAAAGAGATATTTTAGGAGGCTTTAAATTGGATCCTGTTGCTTTTTCCATTGGTGCTGTGGATGTGAGATGGTACGGTATCTTTGTGGTCAGCGGTATAGTGGCGGGATTTCTGTATGTCCTCTACCAGGGCAAAAGGTGGAATTATGACAGTGAGGATTTGATTGATTTTCTTCTTTACGGTCTGCCCATCGGCCTGGTGGGCACAAGACTCTACTATGTTGTCTTTAACTGGAGTTATTTTCAGGCTGATCCAGTCAGGATATTTGACATAACCGGGGGCGGGCTGGCCATACATGGCACTATTTTTGTGGGATTAATCTATACACTGGTATTTGTCCACCTCAAGGGTTTTTCTTTTCTGGAGTTTGCCGATCTTTTGACACCTGCCTTTTTGCTGGGGCTGGCATTTGGCCGCTGGGGAAATTTTGTTAATCAGGAAGCACATGGCGGAGCGGTCAGTGCGGAATTTCTTTCCTATTTTCCAGAATTCATAAAAGAGGGAATGTTTATCGAGGGGAGTTACTATCATCCCACCTTTTTTTATGAGTTTTCCTGGAACATGATAATTTTTATCTTTCTATTGATTTTTACTGGCTCCAGACTTTACCGCCGGGGCAGGACCTTTGTCATCGGTCTGGGCCTTTATTCTCTGGGACGTTTTTTCATCGAAGATCTGAGGGTCGACAGCCTCTATCTGGGAGATATTCAAATAGCGAGGCTTGTGAGCATTTTGATCATCATCCTCTGTATATTGTATTTAATGATGGGAGAAAAGATTGCCAAAAATACTTGATATCACATATGCAAATTTGAAAGGAAGGAAAAAATTATGAGAAATTATAAATTCACTTCAGAGTCCGTGACTGAAGGACATCCTGATAAAGTTGCCGATCAAATTTCTGACGCTATCCTGGATGCCATCATCGAACAGGATCCTGAAGCCAGAGTTGCCTGCGAAACATTCACCACCACAGGTCTGGTGCTCGTTTCGGGAGAGATTTCCACCGACTGTTATGTGGATATCTCACATGTCACCAGAAAGACAGTCGTCGATATAGGTTATAATAGAGCCAAATATGGTTTTGATGGAGAAACCTGTGCGGTCATGACCGCCATAGATGAACAGTCAACTGATATAGCCCGTGGCGTCGATGATGCCCAAAATGGTCCCTCCGGGGACGATGAAGCTGAGCTGGGTGCAGGAGATCAGGGGCTGATGTTTGGTTATGCCTGTTCGGAAACTCCGGAATTGATGCCCCTGCCCATAACCCTCTCACATAAGCTGGCACAGAGGCTGGCAGCGGTCAGAAAGAACAAAATTTTGGACTATCTCAGACCTGATGGCAAATCTCAGGTTACAGTTGAATACGAAAACGACCGCCCGGTCCGTGTCGATAAAGTGGTAGTATCAGCCCAGCATCATCCGGATATAAAGATGAACCAGCTTGAAGATGAGATTATAGAACACGTGATAAAAGAGGTTATACCGGAAAATATGCTCGATGAAGAGACCAGATATCTCATTAATCCCACCGGGAGGTTTGTCATCGGAGGGCCGCATGGCGATGCAGGTCTTACGGGCAGAAAGGTGATAGTTGACACCTACGGGGGTTATTCCCGGCATGGTGGGGGCTGTTTTTCCGGCAAAGATGCCACCAAAGTGGATCGTTCAGCTTCCTATGCTGCCCGATATGTGGCCAAAAACATCGTGGCTGCGGGGCTGGCAGAAAAATGTGAAATTCAACTATCATATGCCATAGGTGTTGCCCGGCCTCTTTCTATAATGGTCGATACTTTTGGGACGGGTAAAATCTCCGAAGAAAAGCTGGAAGAGCTGGTGAGAGATAATTTTGAGCTCACACCGTCAGCTATTATAGATAAGCTGGAGCTGCGCAGACCGGTTTTCAACCAGGTAGCCAGTTACGGCCACTTTGGCAGACCCGAGCTGGATTTGACCTGGGAAAAGACTGATAAAGCTGACCGGCTCAAAAATAAAGCTGAAAGAATATAATTATCACATTAAATCCGTCTGCAGAAATTATCAACAACCTGCTTAAAGGATGTTTTAATACATGCAGCTTAAGAGGGATCTGAGTAGGGAAAACTTAATTAAAGGAGTACGTCTGGCAGTATCTATCAGCCTGGCAATATCCGCCATCCTCATACTTTTCACCGTTGATATAGAGGTGCTGGAGAGGATACTTGAAGGAATAAATGCTCCCACACTTGCCCTGCTGGTTACACTTACCCTTCTTAACTGGATATTTGCTGCTCTCACATTGAAAATTTTAGCTCTGGCGGTCGATGAAAAACTATCATTATGGTCAGGTCTCAAGGTTTACCTTGCCGGGGCTTTTGCCTCCAGAGTGACTCCTTTTGCCACAGGTGGTGGACCTTTCCGGGTCTATTTTTTAACCAAAAGCGGTGTGGATGTGGCCCGGGCTTCTTCGATAGTGATAGTCCAGTTTGTTTTTCGCATGATGATTCTGGGCATTCTGTCCGTAAACTTTTTTATTTTCTTCCGCGGCTATATTTCCAGTGGTGTAATACCTTTTACGCTTTTTATACTGGTAATATTATTCGGAGCTTCTATCTCACTGGGAATAGTTCTCTTCTCTCTGGTGCCCAATGTGGCGGAAAATATTTTTGATAGACTTCTGCATATAACTCTGATCAATAGATTGTTCAGAAGAAGCTTTAGAGCCAAACGCTATCTGATCAGAGCCAGGAGGGGTCTGGAAAGATTTCGCAATTCACTGCGTTCTCTGGGAGATAAACCGGTTCATCTAATACTGGCCATGATTACCGTGTTTATATTCTGGAGTCTGCTGTTTTTTATCATACCGGTTCTTCTGTACGGATTGGGCCTTGAGCCCAACATTATGAGAGCATATGTGATGCAGACCCTTATCTATCTCGTTCTTCCTTTTTTTCCTACACCGGGTGCCAGCGGTATAGCTGAACTGGGAGTAGCCTCACTTTTTGCCGCCTTTATTCCCGGCAGCTATCTGGGAGTTATAGTATTTGGCTGGAGGTTTTTTACATTCTATATTCTTCTGCTGCCGGGAGGAGTTCTCTGTCTGAGAGAGTTAAATAAAGGTGATAGTATTGGCTGATAAATATCTGCAGGTCACAGTTGATATACCGATATCAAGGCAGAGGAGTGAATTTGTCTATCTGCCCGAAGAGGGAAAAAAAGCTCAGGACTATGAATTCGGTCAGCCTGTAAGGGTACCCTTCGGCAGCAGGAATGTTTCCGGTTATATAACGGATTTCGTAAAAAATCCGGATTTAGATGAGGAAAAAATCAAGCCAGTCTCTGAAGTCCTCACACATAAACCCGGTATAGATGCTAAATTACTGGAGACTTTAAAAAGGCTTTCATATTATTATCATTCCTCACTGCAGAGCTTTATCAGAACTGCCCTTCCGACCGATGTGAGAGGTGAGAGAAGATCTGCCAGCAGTCGGATACATTATCTGCTTCTGGAGGAGTATTTAACTGAAGAGTTTGCTGAACTCCAAAGAAAAGCTCCTGCTCAGGCCAGGGTGATTCAGGTTTTAAGAAATGCGGATAAAGATATACTTCCGGCCACTGAAATTCTAAAGAGGGCTGATACAGGCCGTTCAACACTCTACAGTCTGGAAGAAAAAAAGCTTGTGGAGAGAAAAGAGGTTAAAGTCCATAGAAGGCCTGATTATTCTCTTTCACATTCTCAGGAGGCAAATGATTCTTCCAGTGGAAATATTGAGCTCAATTCCGAGCAGAAAGAGGTTCTTCAGAGTTTAATGCCCTCTCTGCTCGAACAGAGGGCTGATGTGAATCTCCTTCACGGTGTAACGGGAAGCGGTAAGACAGAGATCTATCTGCGGCTCGTCAAAAAGTGTCTGCAGCAGGATAGGAGTGCGATAATTTTAGTTCCCGAGATCTCCTTAACACCATATCTGGTAGATTTTTTTTATGGTAATTTTCCCGGCAAAATAGCCGTGCTCCACAGCCGCCTTGCGGCCGGGGAGCGCAGGGACGAATGGCACAGAATTAAATCAGGGGAAGCCCGCCTCGTTATTGGAGCTCGTTCAGCCGTTTTTGCTCCCATCAGAGATCCCGGGCTGCTGATCATCGATGAAGAACATGAAAACTCCTATAAACAGAATAACACTCCCTACTATCATGCCAGAGGAGCTGCGGTTATCCGCAGTCAGATAGAGAGCTTTCCAGTTGTGCTGGGATCGGCCACACCTTCACTTGAGAGCTATTATTTTTCTCAGGATGATAAGTACAGCTATCAGTCTCTAAAGAGCAGGGCTGGACCGGGAAAAATGCCGGAAAAAAAGCTTGTGGATATGAGGGAAGAAGTCAAAGAGGGCAATTACGGGCTTTTCAGCAGAAGCCTTAAGGATGCCATCGAAAAACGACTGGAACGGGATGAACAGATCCTGATTTTTCTCAATAGAAGAGGTTTTGCCAGCTTTATGCTCTGTCAGGAGTGCGGCGATGCCATTAAATGCAAAAATTGTGATATCACTCTGACCTACCACAAAAAGTCCGGCAGTCTGAAATGCCATTACTGTGATTACAGGCAGGCTGTTCCAGACCGCTGCCCTGCCTGTGGCAGTGATCTGCTGAAGGAGTTTGGAGCCGGCACCGAGCGGCTGGAAGAGAGGCTGGCTGAAATTTATCCCGGAGCAGAGATATCCAGAATGGACAGGGATACCACCGGTCGAAAGAATTCCCACCGTGATATTCTCACAGAAGTTGAGCAGGGCAATATAGATATACTTGTCGGCACTCAGATGATAGCCAAAGGACATGATTTTCACAATATAACTCTGGTGGGGGTTTTAGGGGTCGATTTGATTTTAAACCTTCCCGATTTTCGCTCCTCTGAAAGAACCTATCAGCTTCTGACCCAGGTTGCCGGCAGAGCCGGCAGGGGAAAGAAGAAGGGAGAGGTAATTGTTCAAACTTTTTCTCCGGATCACTATGCCCTGCAGGCAATGCTGGCAGAGGATATTGATTTATTTTATGAAGAAGAACTGAAACTGAGGAGCAGGTTAAATTATCCTCCTTTTTCCCGGATGGTTAGATTTATTTTCAAAACAGATGAAGACAGCAGTAATTTAAAAGAATTTGCTGCTGAAGTGAGAAAATATCTGCATATAAACTGTCCGGAAAAAATGGATTATTTTGGCCCCAATCCCGCTCCTCTGGAGAGGTTAAAGGGCCGGGTGAGATGGCATCTTCTGCTGTACTTTTCCAGTGTATCCTCCCGAATTCATTTTATGAAAAAATTTCTGCCCTATCTCGAGGAGAATATTACCGGGTCTGTAAACTATTCAGTTGATGTCGATCCCCTCTCAATGTTATAATATGATATAATCAAAATGAGAGAAGGAGCCGCTTTTTAGCATGGAGGTGAATAGAATGGCAGTTATGCCGATAAAAACGATTGGAGATCCTGTTTTGAGAACTGAAGCAAAAAAAATTGAAAACTTTGGTGAAAACACCACAGAGCTCATAAATAATTTGATTGATACTCTGAGAAATGAAGAGGGCCTGGGGCTGGCTGCAAATCAAATCGGCATCTTACAGCGCGCAGCTGTTATAGATGTCGAAGAAGAGATGCTTGCCCTGATAAATCCTGAAATTATCAGAGAGCAGGGCAGCGTAATTAGAGAGGAAGGATGTCTGAGTATACCCGGACGTCAGGGGCCTGTGCCCCGGGCTGAAAGCATAGAATTAAGATATCAGGATAGAGATGGTGAAATTCATCAGGAGACTTTTTCCGGTCTGCTGGCCAGGGTTATACAGCATGAGATCGATCATCTCAATGGTGAGCTCTTTGTGGATAAACTCGTGGATGTGCCACTTTCGGGTGTGGAGAGCGGGGAGAAGGAGAGAAAACATTGATGAAAACTGTATTTATGGGGAGTGCAGAATTTGCGCTTCCTGCTCTAAGATCTCTGAATGAATCTCAGCATATTGACATCGATCTTATAATAACTCAGCCTCCGCGCAGAAGCGGCAGGGATCAGAAGCTTGATCACACTCCCGTGGGCAAAGAAGCTGAAAGTCTGGGTCTGGAAATATTCACCCCCGAAGATATAAACAGCGATGACAGCGTGGAATATCTCAAGAAATTCAAACCGGAATATCTGGTTGTCGCAGCTTTTGGCCAGATACTCCAGTCTCAGATTCTGGATATACCGGAGCTGGCTCCGATTAATCTGCATGCGTCACTTCTGCCCAAATACAGAGGAGCCAGCCCCATCCAGCATGCAATAATAAACGGCGAGAAAAAAAGCGGTGTAACCACAATCTATATGGACGAAGGGCTGGACTCAGGCGATATTTTAAAACAGAGTGCGGTAAAAATTGAGAAGGACGACACGGCCGGCAGCCTTCACGATAAACTGGCAGAGGAAGGGGCTGACCTGCTTTTGCAGACTCTGCAGGAATTTTCAGCTGGAAGCATAGAACCTCAACCCCAGGATGAAGAAAAAGCCACCTATACACCGACCCTGAAAAGTGAGGATGGAGAGGTGAACTTTGCTTCAGAGGCTGAGGAGATCGTTGATTTTATAAGGGGTTTTAACCCCTGGCCCGGTGCCTTCACCTATTTTCGGGGTAAGAGGCTTAAATTATGGTCTGCTGCTTCTGTAAATGCAGATGAGACAGGAAAACCGGGGAAAATCATATATGCTGACCGCAATAATGGTCTTCAGGTTGGAACAGCAGATGAAAATAACGTGAGAATAGAGTCCCTGCAGCTTGCCGGATCCCGGCGTATGGAGGCGGGGGATTTTATAAATGGCTATCAACCGGAAAAAGGGGAGTTTCTGGGTGAAAACCGCCCGGCAGGAGGTTAAAAAATGGCTTTCTGGCTGTTATTGCTGATATTAATATTTTTCTTCCCCATATTGCTGGGGCCTTTTTTGCTTTTCTTTTTGTTTTTGCTGTTATTGATCCCGCTTAAATTCACCTTAACTTCAATTACAAGTCTTTTTTCCGTTCCCGGTGAGCTGTATAGGATCGCCAAAAACCCCAGCCTGAGAAAAAACCACGGCCTGGAGCATGCCACCATAAATGTGCTGGAGGAGCTATTTTCTTACCAGGGTCTTGCCGGATATGCGGATGAAGATGGTTTTTATATTATCGGGGCAGATGATGAGATTAAGGTGGAGAATGCGGCCCGAAAAGGTCTGGAGAGATTAAAAGAGGGAGATAACATGCTGGTCGTGCATGATCGCTGTGGTACTACCATAACTGCAGCCAATCTGGCTTCAGCGGTAATATTTTTAATCATATTATTTTATACCGGATTCTTTTCCATCTGGACTATGCTTTTAGCAATGCTGCTGGCCAACCTGGTCGGCCCCTTTCTGGGCAAAATTTTACAGATCCATGTCACAACTTCCGCCGATGTTGATACCATGAAAATAGTTGGAGCGGAAAGGGAGATGCCCTCTTCCGGTCTTTTATCGGGTGGAGGCAGCAGAATATATGTAAAAACTCGTGAAGTTCCCTATATAGATGCCAGATAAACCGGGAGGAAATAAAGGGATGGCTGCTATTCTGGGCAGAACACTCAAAGAACTCAAAAGAGAAAGTGAAAAAGCTGATTTTGCAGCTTATCGCGCTGAACAGGTTTTTAACTGGATATATAGAAATTTTATATTAACCCCCTCTGAAATGGAGAACCTGCCCGGGGATTATCAGCAGTTTCTGGAGGAAGAATACGATCTAAATCTGCTGGAAATTCAGGAAAAAAGCGTGGCAGGGGATGGGGCCGTAAAGTTTTTATGGAGCACAGATGAGGATGACAGTATTGAGAGCGTGCTGCTGCCCCAGTCACATAAGCGAAGATTTACTGCCTGTATATCCTCACAAATCGGCTGTAATGTGGGCTGTAGTTTCTGTGCTACAGGTCTGGACGGTAAGAGCAGAGATCTTGAAGCCGCTGAAATTGTTGAGCAGGTCTGGCAGATGGCAAAATATTTAAGGAATGAAGATCGAGGTCTGATAAGGAATATAGTATATATGGGCATGGGTGAGCCCTTTCTCAATTACGGCCAGGTAAAAAAATCACTGAAGATCTTCATATCCGGGGAGGGTTTTGATTTCGGCCGGCGCAGGATTACCGTATCAACTGTGGGAATAATTCCCGTCATAGAGAAATTTGCCCGCGATTTTCCTCAGGTCGGTCTGGCCATATCACTCCATTCTGCGGATGAGGATAAGCGCTCACGGCTGGTGCCTGTAAATAATAAATATTCACTCTCTCAGCTCAAAGACTCACTGAGAGAATATAACGAAATGACCGGGCGCAGAGTGACACTGGAATATATACTTCTGGAAGGAGAAAATGACAGCAGGGAAGATGCTGAGTACCTGTCCCAATTCTGTCAGGGCCTTAAAAGCCATGTCAATATTATCAGCGCCAATCCTGTTCCCCGGCTGGACATTGAATCTCCTGCGCGCGGAAGATTATACAGATTTAAAAGCTGGCTGGAAGAGCTGGATATTTCGGCGACTATCAGAAAGAGCAGGGGGCGGGAGAATGAGGCTGCCTGCGGTCAGCTCAGGCAAAATAGGAGGCATGATAGCTGATGGAAACTGCCGGCAATACCGACAGGGGGAAAATGCGCAGCAAAAATGAAGATGATTTTCTGATAAGAGAAAAGCCTTACTGCATACTGGCTGTAGCAGATGGGATGGGGGGGCACAGTGCCGGAGATGTGGCCAGCTCCAAAGTTATTGAAACAGCAGAGGAGTATAAATTCGACAGTGATTACTGCAGTGAGGAGCAGATGAGAGAGCTGGTGGAGTGTGCCAATGAAAAGGTGATAAAGCTGGGTGAAGAGAAACCGGCTTACAGAGGTATGGGTACGACTTTTTCCGCCGGTGCAGTCCATAAAGGAACATTCTATTACGGCCATGTGGGAGACAGCAGAATCTATCTCCATAGAGATGATGAATTGAGCAAGATATCCCGCGATCACTCCCTGGTGGCCAGGATGATTGAAGAGGGAAGATTGACCTCTGAAGAGGCTTTTCAGCATCCCCGCAGCAATGTGCTCACACAGGCTATAGGCCTGGAATCAGAGCTGGATATAGATTCAGGTCAGCTTGATATGAAAAAGGGTGATATGCTGATATTCTGCACTGACGGTCTGACAGATATGATAAGGGAAAAGGAGATCGAAAAGATAGCCTCTGAACATCACAGCCCTGAAAAATTATGTAAAACCCTGCTGGAAGCCGCGCTGCAGGCTGGTGGTAGAGATAATATTACAGTTGTTACAGGTTTGTTTTCCTGAGATAGAGGTGAGCGTTAATGGTTGGTGAAAAACTGGGTAACAGATATAAGCTGAATAAAGTGCTCGGTGAAGGCGGAATGGCGGTGGTTTATGGAGCCACTGACCTGCTCTTAGACCGTCCTGTTGCTATCAAGATGTTAAAACAGGAGTTTGCCAGCAACAGTGAATTTATAAAGAGAATAAGGCGGGAAGCAAGGGCTGTGGCCAGATTATCACATCCCAATATTGTCAGCATCTATGATATGGGTCAGGAAGATGACAGACATTACCTGGTAATGGAAAATATAACCGGCCATAACCTTAAAGAGTACATAGAAAATGAGGGCCCGCTCTCTCCTGAAAGGGCTCTGGACTTTGCCGATCAGATCTCTTCAGCATTGATCAAAGCCCATGAAAACAATATTGTGCACTGTGACATAAAACCCCATAATATACTGGTGACAGATGAAGGCAAGGTCAAGGTCACAGATTTTGGCATAGCCAGAGCTGTCAACACCTCGAAAACACTGACACTTACAGACTCTATAGAAGGCAGCGCCCATTATTTTTCTCCTGAACAGGCTCAGGGTGAGAAGGTAAAACCCGCCACAGATATATACTCACTCGGTGTTGTGATCTACGAAATGCTGACCGGGAAGGTGCCCTATACGGGTGATACTCCCATATCTGTGGCGGTACAGCATGTGCAATCACCCATACCTGATCTGCAGGCAGGTGCTGACCTTCCTGAAGAGATTAATCGCCTGGTCAGAAAGGCGATGGCCAAAAACCCCGGAGATCGCTTTGCTTCAGCACGGGAGTTGAAGGATAATATAGGAAAAGCCAGGAATGCTTTCAGCAGAGCAGAGCAGAAAAAGAGCGAAAATAGCGATACTGTAAGGTATAGCACTTCTCCGGCAGAGGATAATTTAGATAAGAGTGCTGAAGGGAAGAAAGAAGTGGATTCCATCAGGGATAACCTAATCCGGATCTTGCGGGGCAGACTGCCCGGCCCTCTGAAATATCTGGCCCTGGTTGTGATTGTTTTTATGGCTATCGGCGGCATAACACTGCTGGCCTATAATTTATTTATGAATGTTCCCGTGGAAGAAGTTCCTGACATTGTGGGCCGGGAGTTAAGCGAAGCGGAAAGAGAGCTATCAGAGACCAATCTGGATTTTGAAATTGCCGGGGAGGTAAGCCATCCGGAGATATCCGAAGAACATGTAGCCGAACAGGAACCTCCTCCCGGAACTGAGATCAGACAGACAAGGCCGGTGGAAATCTATATAAGTACCGGCCCGGAACAGGCTAATATCCCGGATTTGATAGGCATGGAGGAAAGGGAGGCCAGGCTTATTCTGGAGAATGCCGGCTATGAGACAGGTGAAGCAGTCTATGAATTTTCCGACCTTTACCCCCAGGATACAGTTATAGGGACAGAACCTCCGGCGGAGAGTGAGCACCCGCTTTCAGAGGGAGTTGATTTAATTATAAGCATGGGACCGGCTCCTTCTCAGGTGGAAGTTCCCGGTCTGATCGGCGTTGACTGGAGAGATGCTCAGGAAATACTGCATGCCAGCAATCTGAGACTGGGTGGTGTGGAGGAGAATACAAGTGAGCGTATTCCAGAAGGTCTGATCATTGAGCAGTCAGTGCAGCCCGGACGCTCAGTCTCTGCCGGCCGCAGCATAGATGTTATTGTCAGTGAAGGTCTGTCCGAAGAAGAGGGCAGAGAGGACCTCAACAGACGCTCTATCAATTTTACCACAGCGGGTGAAGACAGGGCGGAATACCGTCTTATCATCGAGGATGAGGCGGGCAGGGAAGTTGTCTGGCAGAAATTTCTTCCTCCCGGAGAGGAAGTGGAGATGGAGGTTTACAGCCGGGGAGAGACGCGCTATCAGATACTCCGGGATGAAGAAATGATCTATAATAGAGTTATCGATTAAAGCGGGGTGGCATATGACATATCATGAAAGGAATTGTTACGAGCACTATAGGCGGCTTTTTTTATGTGGCAGATGAGAGAAGAAAAGAACATCGATGTGAGGTCAGAGGGAGGATACAGAAAACTATATATCCCGGCGATAGAGTAGTGGTGGAAGATGAGATGATCGAAGAGCTCCTGCCCCGGGATAACCTTCTCTCCCGGCCCAGGGTGGCCAATATATCGGCTGTAAATATAATGTTATCGGTGGCAAGGCCTGAGATCGATTTTCAGCTTCTGGATCGATTTTTGCTGCTGGTAGAAGCAGAGGGGTTTAGACCCGTGATCTTCATAAATAAAATCGATCTGGATCGGGATTTTCTCAGTCGAAAAGAGGAAAAAATTTCCGCATACAGGGAGGCGGGTTATTCTCTTCTCACATTCAGTGTCAGAGAAAAGGAGAATCTGGACTCTGTCAGACAATCATTTCAGCGCGGCATCAATGTGATGGCAGGCCCTTCAGGTGTGGGCAAATCAGCTTTGATCAATGAGCTTGTTCCGGATGCGGATCTGGAGCTGGGGGAGATCAGCGAAAAATTAAAGAGGGGCAAACACACCACAAGACAGGTCAAGCTTCTGGCCCTGCCTGAAGGTGGCTGGGTCGCTGACAGTCCGGGCTTTACCTCTCTATCCCTGGAGCATATGGATCCCGCAGAGGTTAGATTTTGCTTTCCCGAGTTCGATGAATATGCTGTTGACTGCCATTTTAGCTCCTGCACACACTCCCATGAACCGGATTGTGCCGTTAAAAAAGCTGTAGAAGAGGAAAAAATCAATGAATTTCGCTATGAATCCTATCTCAGATTACTCGAACTTGTTAAAGAACAGGGGGGGCCTGATTATGACTAAACTTGCACCATCGCTGCTGGCTGCTGATTTTTCCCGGCTGGATGAGCAGCTGGAACAGATTTCCTCAGCCGATATGCTGCATCTCGATATTATGGACGGCAATTTTGTCCCAAATATATCATTTGGACCGGTGGTAATTGAGAGCATCAGGGACAAAACCGAGCTGGAATTTGATACACACCTTATGATCGAAAATCCAGGAGATTATATCGATGATTTTGTCAGAGCCGGCAGTGACTGTATAACTTTCCATGTGGAAGCCACAGAGCACAGCCACAGGGTTTTACAGAAGATAAAATCCGCAGGGATTAAAGCCGGCATATCTTTAAACCCCGGCACTCCCCTTAATAATATCGAATATATACTTCCGGACCTGGATCTGATTTTAATCATGACGGTGAACCCCGGCTTTGGAGGGCAGGATTTCATACCGATCATGGAGAAAAAGATAAGCCAGACGAAAGAGATGCTGGAAAAAAGCGGAAGCCAGGCCCCTATAGCTGTGGATGGTGGCTTGAAGCCGGATAATGTCCACAGTGTGATCGAGGCGGGGGCTGATATCATTGTGGCCGGTTCTGCTGTATTGGGGCAGGATGATCCAGCTTCAGCTGTCGATGAATTCAGGGCCAGATTTAGAGATCTTTAAAGCCTTATCTGCCTTTAATCTTTACAGTTTTCTGCAGATATGATAAACTTATTAAGGAAATAAAAAATTTAATAGAATAAGCTGACGGGGAGTGGTGAAATTCCATACCGGTGGTAAAAGTCCACGAGCCTGAGAGGGCAGATTTGGTGAAATTCCAAAACCGACAGTTAAAGTCTGGATGAAAGTTGGCAGCTGCTACATGCCTTCCTTCCCGGGAAGGTTTTTGTTTTTTAGAAAGGAGATATACCGTATGGATGAATATTATATGAGCAGAGCTATACAGCTGGCCCGCAAAGGTGCGGGTTTTACCAGCCCCAATCCCATGGTCGGCGCGGTCATAGTCAAAGAAGATGAAATAGTTGGCGAGGGTTATCATGCTGCCTATGGTGAAAATCATGCAGAGATTGAAGCACTGGAAGAGGCCGGATCTCAGGCTGAAGGTGCTGATCTCTATGTAACTTTAGAGCCCTGTTCTCACCATGGCAAAACACCTCCCTGTGTTTTGAGTATAATAGAAGCCGGCATCACCAGTGTCTTCATCGCCAATGAAGATCCCAACCCCCGGGTATCCGGCAGCGGCTGTGAAGAGCTGAGAGATAGTGGTCTGGAGGTTGAAACTGGAATTCTGGCTGCTGAAGCCAGCAGGCTGAATGAAGCTTTTTTTAAGTATATGAAGGAGAACAGGCCTTTCTTTGTCCAGAAAACGGCTCAGACCCTGGATGGGTATCTGGCTTCATCCCGGGGGGATTCAAAATGGATAACGGGAGAGATGGCCAGGAGATATGGTCACAGATTAAGGCATGAGCTGGATGCGGTGCTGGTGGGAAGCAACACCCTAAAAGAAGATAATCCCCGCTTAACCGTGAGGGCTGTTTCCGATCCCATAAGTCAACCTCTGCGGATAGTGCTGGCCGGTGATTCAGATATATCCCAACAGGCCAATCTATTTCAAGGTGGAGAGAAGGTTTTGATCTTTGCCAGAAATAAGGTGGCTGCTGAACTAAAAGAGCGATTTGCCGCCAGCGATAGGGCTGAAATAGTTGAGGTTAAGTGTGAGGAAAATGAATTTCTCGATCTGGATGAAGTGGCTGAAGAGCTTGCCAGCAGAGGAATAATGAGCGTTCTGATAGAAGGTGGTGGAAGGGTCAATTATTCTTTTCTGCAGTCAGGCCTGACGGATAAATTCTACTTCTTTCTGGCACCAAAGCTGCTGGGGGGGAGTGATGGTGTGGCTGCTTTTTCCGGAGAGGCTGTAAATTTAATCTCCGACACCGAAAAGCTGCAGATCGAGGAAATAAAGAGGCTGGGCGAGGATATAATGATCACCGCCTATCCCGGCAAAGAAAACAGCAGAGATAATTAGACGGGGTGAGAATAATGTTTACCGGAATCATCAGAGAGCTTGGCAGAACCGACAGAATATACCGGGGAGGTTCACGCTATCAGATCAGAATCCAGGCAGATGAAGTTCTGGATAATGTGCAGAGAGGTGACAGCATAGCTGTTAACGGAGTCTGTCTGACCGTTGTCTCATATGATAATTCAGGTTTTACTGCTGATGTAATGCCGGAGACTCTGCGCCGCAGCAATCTTCAGGATCTTGCCAGTGGCGATCCTGTCAATTTAGAGCCCTCTCTGGGCACAGATGATCTCTTTGATGGGCATATCGTCACAGGTCATATCGATGGTCTGGGCAAATTGCGGGGTGTGAAAAGAGAGGACAATGCCAGGGTGGTTGAGATAGGTTTCCCCTCCGGGATGGACAGATTCCTGGTGGAGAAGGGTTCGATTGCTGTTAACGGCATAAGCTTAACTCTGGTTTCCGTAGAAGAGGATTACTTTACAGTCTCTTTGATACCTGAGAGCTGGCGGGCTACCAATCTGGAGAGTTTGAAGATCGGCGATCATGTCAATCTTGAGACAGATATACTGGGCAAATATGTTGTCAAGACCGTTGAAAACTATCTCTCCAGCGATGAAGAGAAGAGCGGTGAGGGAGCTGGAAAAGGTCTCAGCAGGGAGATACTGCAGAAGAATAATTTTATGTGATTGATTTTGAAAGAAGTAAAAAGGAGGAAGAGAATGGATTCAATTGAACAGGCCATCGAGGATATAAGAAATGGTAAAATGGTAATAGTTGTGGACGATGAAGATAGAGAGAATGAAGGCGATCTTGTCATGGCAGCCGAAAAGGCCGATACAGAAAAGGTGAACTTCATGATCAAAAAAGCCAGAGGGCTCGTCTGTGTGCCCATGGAAGAGGAGAGGCTGGATGAACTCGACATTCCCCTCATGACCACCGAGAATGAAGACCCCCATGAAACTGGCTTTACCGTTTCAGTCGATCATGTTTCCACCACAACCGGGATCTCGGCTGAGGAGAGGGCCAAAACCATCAAAGAGCTGGTTGACCCCGAGAGCAAGCCCTCAGACTTCAATAAACCGGGCCATATATTTCCTCTTAGAGGCCGCAAGGGCGGGGTTTTGAGGCGGGCCGGACATACAGAGGCCGCCATAGATCTCTCCCGTCTTGCCGGGTTAAAACCTTCCGGAGTCATCTGCGAGATCATAAAGGATGACGGCACCATGGCCAGAATGCCTGATCTGGAAAAATTTGCTGAAGAGCACGATCTCACTCTCATCAGCATCGCAGATCTGATCAAATACAGAAAGACCAGAGAAAAGCTCATCGAGCTGGAAGCAAAGGCCAAACTCCCCACTGATTACGGGGAATTTTCCATAAGGGTCTATTCGACGATCGTCGATGAATTAGAACATGTAGCCCTGATCAAGGGTGATGTAGTGGGCAAAAAAGATGTCCTGACAAGAGTGCATTCGGAATGTCTCACAGGTGATGTGCTGGGCTCTCACCGCTGTGATTGTGGTGAACAGCTTGATAGAGCCCTGGAGATGATTGCTGAAGAAGGTGAAGGTGTGCTGCTTTATATGAGGCAGGAAGGCAGGGGAATAGGGCTGGCCAATAAGATCAAGGCCTATCATCTGCAGGATGAAGGGCTCGATACCGTGGAGGCCAATATTGCCCTGGGTTTTCCACCAGATCTCAGAGATTATGGAATCGGTGCCCAGATACTGCTGGATCTGGGATTGAGCTCGATAAGGCTCATCACCAATAATCCCAAGAAACTTGTAGGACTGGAAGGTTACGGTCTGGAGGTTACTGAGAGAATTCCTATAGAGATCGATCCCAAGCGAGAAAATGCCTGCTATTTGCAGGTCAAAAAAGAAAAAATGGGGCATTTTCTCTCCCAGGTAGATGAGGAGTCCTCGCAATAGAAAAGCAGGGCAGGAGGCAGAAAACCCAACACAATCAGGAGGTAACAGATAATGGTAAATGTTATTGAAGGAGAGCTGAGAGGAGACGATCTCAGGGTCGGCATAGTCATATCCCGTTTTAATGATTTTATAACCTCAAATCTTCTGGAAGGGGCTAAAGATGCCCTGTTAAGGCATGGAGTCTCCGAAGATGATATTGATGTTGCCTGGGTTCCCGGGTCTTTTGAGATACCGATGGCCGCCAGAAAGATGGTGGAAAGGGAGAGATATGATGGTGTGATCTGTCTGGGAGCTGTAATCCGGGGTGATACACCCCATTTTGAGTATGTATCCTCTGAGGTATCTAAAGGTGTGGCAAAACTGAGCATGGACGCCGACATTCCTGTAACCTTTGGTATTTTGACCACAGATACCATAGAACAGGCTGTGGAGAGAGCGGGTACAAAAGCGGGCAATAAAGGCTTTGAAGCAGCTGTGAGTATGATGGAGATGGCAAACCTTCTCAACAAGTTTTAAGATGTTTAAGTCTGCAGCTGTGGTTCTGAACGGCAGGATAGAAGACCCGGACTATTATGAACAAAAGCTGGAAGGGGCGGATATGACGCTTGCTGCTGATGGAGGTGCAGAGTTGTTTTTGCGGCTGGATACTGCACCTGATTATGTGATCGGAGACTTTGATTCACTTGATGAGGTGAAGATAGATGCTCTCAAAAATATGGGAGCTGAACTGATCAAACATCCGGTGGAAAAGGATGAAACCGATGCCGAACTCTGTCTGGACTTCATGAAAGAAAAGGGCATAGAAGAGGCGGTATTGCTGGCTTCACTGGGCGGGAGAATCGATCAGCAGCTGGCAAATATATTTCTGCTCGAATACAGCTTCAAACTGGGCATCAGTTCTGTGATCAGGGAGAAAAAAGTGGAAGTCGGCCTGATCTTTGATCACCGGATTATAGAAGGAGAAAAGGATTCCAGGCTCTCGCTTCTGCCCCTGGACAGCTGTGTAAAGAATATTTCCATTGCAGGCTGTAAATACACTGCAGAAAATCTGGATCTGAACAGATATAAAACCCGCGGAATAAGCAATAAGATCACAGAGCAAAGGGCGGAGATAACAGTCGATGATGGTATTTTAATCTATATAATTGACAGCAGTAAACAGTGAGGGGGAAAATTTAAAATGTCCAAAAATGGTGATGAGGATATCTATCAAAAAGCACTAAAAATGCACGAAGAACACAGGGGAAAGATCAGTGTGGAAAGCAAAGTTGAGGTGGAGAACTCTGAAGATCTGAGCCTTGCCTATTCTCCCGGTGTGGCCCAGCCCTGTCGGGAGATTGCCAGAGATAGCGAAAACAGCTACAAATACACCTCCCGGGGCAATATGGTTGCCGTAGTATCCTCGGGTACGGCTGTTCTGGGCCTGGGAGATATCGGGGCAGAAGCCGCCCTGCCTGTGATGGAGGGCAAGGCAATTCTATTCAAAAAATTTGCCGGACTCGATGCTTTTCCAATCTGTCTTGATACCAGTGATGCGGACAGCATCGTGGAGACGGTAAAGCTATTAGCCCCAAATTTTTCCGGAATAAACCTGGAGGATATTGCCGCTCCGGATTGTTTTTACATCGAAGAGAGGTTGAAAGAGGAGACAGAACTGGCCATATTTCATGATGATCAACACGGTACAGCGATAGTTATACTGGCCGGACTCTTCAGTGCTCTAAGGCTGACGGAAAGAGAGCTGACAGACTGTAAAATAGTCATCAATGGAGCCGGGGCATCTGCTACAGCCACAGCCAAACTGCTGCTGCAGGCCGGTGTGGCGAAAAAAAACATACTTGTATGTGACAGCAGGGGAATAATTTATCCGGGCAGAAAAGAGGGAATGAACGAAGCCAAGGAGAGACTGGCAGAGATGACAAATGTGGAAAAGTTAGAGGGAAAACTTAACACAGCAGTTAAGGAAGCCGATATATTCATCGGCCTATCTGTGGGGAATGTCATGACAGAGGAGATGGTAAAGAAGATGGCCGATGATCCCATAATCTTTGCTCTGGCCAACCCGGAACCCGAAATAGATCCAGAAAAAGCTTACAGAGCAGGGGCGAAAATAGTGGCCACGGGAAGATCTGATTACCCCAACCAGATAAATAATGTGCTGGCCTTTCCCGGCGTTATGAGGGGGGCACTATCGGTCAGATCTGAAGATATCAACGATGAAATGAAGCTGGCAGCTGCCAGAGCCATCTCAAATCTGATTAAAAAACCCGATACAGATAACATAATTCCCCAGCCATTTGAGAGGGGTGTAGCAGGAGAGGTGGCTATGTCGGTGGCAGAGGCAGCCCTGGAGACAGGTGTTGCAGGAAAACAGCGCGATAAGAAATCCCTCAAGGAAGAGATTGAAAAGCTGACATTTTAGAGGCTGCAGAATGCACTTTTTTAGAGCTATATGGTCATATATGGCTTTTTAAAAATAACATTGCCGGGGAGATATACTCCCCGGCTTTCTTCGTTTAAAAATTTTAGTTTAGTGGGCTTTTATTACCCTGTTTGATTTAATGCACTGGGTGCAGACTTTAATTCTCTTTTTCTTTCCGTCCACCATGGCTTTAACTTTTTTGAGGTTGGGTCGCTGGCTGCGGCCTGATTTGCCCGTGATGTTTTTACCGACACCACCTTCTTTTTTGGCCTTACCCCGTCTTGTTATGGTGTTGGCATTATTGCTACCTTTGCCACAGATTTCGCAGACTCTGGACATCTTCTTACACCTCCTGTCAGCAGATTTTCTATGAAAACATTTTCTTTTTATTCATTGATATTGATTTTATCACAGTTTACGGCAATTTGACAAGAGCAACGGGAAAATCTTTCCTCCTTATTTGCATGTTATGACTAATTATTATAGAATAATATTGAAAATATCGGTATTTGAGCCTGTATTAACCGAGCAGCGGGGTGATTAAAATATGAGCAAGATGTGGGAAACTGATTACGGAAAAGTGATCATAGATAAAGAAGTTATCGCCAAGGTGGCCGGGCTGGCAGCTATGGAATGCTACGGTCTTGTGGGGATGGCATCTCAAAATATGCAGGACGGTCTGGCCGATATGCTCGGCTGGGAGAATATGACCAAGGGAGTTTCGATAGATATCGAAGGAGATGCTGTCCGCCTGCAGCTGAATATAATTGTGGAATTCGGCACAAATATAGCCCAGGTGGCCAACAATGCCATGCAGAGGGTCAGCTATATAATTCAGGATAAACTGGGCATAGAGGTAGAAAAAGTGGATATAAACGTTCAGGGAGTGAGAGTGGAAGATGAGGAATGGTAATGATAGTGATCAGGGGCTGAAGACTGTCGATGGCAATAAGCTCTGTGATATGATTAAATTTGCCACCAGGCTTCTGGAGAAGAAAAAATCAATAATTAATTCACTAAATGTATTTCCGGTGCCTGATGGCGATACCGGCACCAATATGCATCTGACCATGAAGGAAGCTCTAAAGGAGATCGAAGATAATGACAGCCACCATGCCGGTGAAATATGTCAGTCTCTTTCCCGGGGAGCTCTCATGGGAGCCCGGGGCAACTCCGGTGTTATTCTATCCCAGCTTCTGCGGGGGTTTGCCCAGGCCAATAAGGACAAGACAGTGATTGCTGCCCAGGGTCTGGTAGAAGGGCTGGAGGAAGCCTCCAGAGTGGCCTATAAGGGCGTGCTGAAGCCGGTGGAGGGAACTATACTGACCGTATCGAGAAAGGCGGCAGAGGGTGCTAGAGAGGCTTATGAGGAGAGCGATGATCTCCTGGAGATTTTGCAGGCCACACTGGAGACTGCAGATATCGCACTCAACAAAACACCCGAGCAGCTGCCGGTGCTAAAGGAAGCCGATGTTGTCGATGCAGGGGGACAGGGTCTCGTTTTTATTTTTGAGGGAATGCTGAAATCCCTCCAGGGAGAAACTATCGGCCCTGAGATAGAAGCCGGTGAAAAAGCTCCGGAACAGGAAAGAAAACAGCGGGAGAAGCTGGAATACAATTACTGCACACAGCTTCTGATAGATATGGAAAAGGAAAATGGACGTCATGAAATAGAACAGATAAGATCCGAGCTCAACAATTACGGTGACTCCCTGATGGTGGTTGGTTCTGACAATATAATCAAGATCCATATACACACCAACCATCCCGGTGTCATACTGGAATATGCTCTCAAACTGGGCATGCTCCAGGATATAAATATCGATAATATGGTTTTGCAGTCCGAGTCACACGGTGAGCTGGTGGAGATGAACTCCATAGAGGAAAAAACAGCTTCAGGTATGTCACTGGAAGCCAGTCCAGAAAAAAGTGATTTTGATGAAGATATCTCTCAGGAAAAACCCGAGCCGAAAAAAAGAGGACTCATTGCTGTAGCGGCTGGAGAGGGCATTAGAGAGATACTCAAGCAGCTGGGTGTCGATGAAGTAATACATGGAGGGCAGTCGATGAACCCCAGCACAAATGACTTTCTTTCCGCCCTGGAAGAACTTCCGGCCCGGGAAGTTGTCATCTTCCCCAATAACAAGAATATAATCTCCTCCGCCCGCCAGGCAGCGGAGCTGTGTGAGGAAAAAGCTGTGGAAGTTGTTGCCACCAATTCCTTTACCGAAGCAATAGCCTCACTTATGCTCTACAATCTGGAGACCGACTTAGAGGAGCTGGCGGAGAAGATGGAAGATGAGATTGAGAGCGTTACCACCATCGAGGTAACAAGAGCTGTGAAGGATTCCAATGTCAAAGATCTCTCCATAGAAGAAGGAGAGGTGATCGGTCTGGTAGATGGTGATATAATGGCCAAAGGCAATAACTATGAGGATGTAGTCGTGGAAATTGTGGAAAGGATACATGAAGATGAAGATCTTATCACGATATACTATGGAGAAGAGCTCGAAGAAGATCAGGCCATCGAGCTCAGAGATAGAATTTTAAATCATTTTCAGGATACCCGCCTGGAGGTCGAGTTATATGAAGGCAGACAGCCGCTATATCCCTATATAGTCTCACTGGAAAAATAACAGAGCAGGTGGTGATGAGCCAGAATGAAAACGGCACTTCTGACGGACAGCACATGCGATATTCCCCGCGAACTGCGCCAGGAAATCGATTTCCTCAAAATAATACCGCTCAAAATTCATTTTGAAGAAGAGAGTTTTGTGGATGGAAAAGATATATCTCCTGAGAGATTTTTTGCCAGAATCAAAAAGACAGGAGAGGTTCCTTCAACCTCTCAGCCTTCAGCCGGAGAATTTTTGCAGATCTACGAGATGCTCGGAGCAGAATATGACCGGATAATATCACTGCATATATCCGGAGAATTAAGCGGTACAATAAGTTCTGCCAGGACAGCGGCACAGCAGATCGAGGGGACTGATATCGAGATCGTCGATACCGGCACAACCTCCCTGGGACTGGGTTTTATGGTTTTGAAAACCGCTGAAATGATCGCAGAAAACAGGGACTTAGAGGAAATAAAAAACAGACTTGATCATATGCAAAAAAATACCGTCCTCTATTTTACCGTAGATGATCTCACCTATCTGCAGAAAGGGGGAAGAATAGGCAGGGCCCAGGCACTGCTCGGATCGATATTGAATTTTCAGCCCCTGCTCACAGTACCCGCCGATGAGGGTGAGGTAATTCCCAGGGGAAAAGCCAGGGGCAGGAAAAGATTGAACAAAAAAATAATCCAGCAGGTGGAGGAGATTCTCCAGGAAGAGGATGAAGCCTGTCTGGGAATTCTCACTGGTGGAATCCGGGAAAACGGAGTTGAACTGGAAAATGATCTGAAGAGCCTGCTGGAGGAGAAAAATGTGGATTACAGCCTCCTGGAAAACACCATAAGCCCCGTACTTGGCTGTCATACCGGGCCTTCAGTATATGGAGCTGCATTTGTATCCGGAGACAAACTGAAGCGATTATGAAAAGAGATGGATTGAAGAGGATTGAAGCATTGAAGGGTGTGGGACCTGCCCGGGCCGATAAATTTAAGGAGCTGGGAATTGAGAATCTGAGAGACCTTCTGTATTATTTTCCCCGGGATTATGAAGATAGAAGCATTCTGTGCCCCTGTGATGAGATTAGGCCAGGAGAGAAAGCCCTCATCAGAGGGGAAGTCCTCACAAAAAGAATGATGAATCTGAAATCAGATCTCAACCTGCTCAGAGTCACCTTCACAGATGGCAGCTGTAAGATTGATGCAATCTGGTTTAATCAGGCTTATCTGGCTCAAAATTTCACAAAAGGTGAGGTTTTTTTCATCTTCGGGGAGGTAAGTGAGGAATACTGGCGGAGATACGGCCGCAAAAAAATTGTCAATCCTGTTTATGAAAAGGCCGACAGTGAAAACCACTTTCACACCAACCGGGTGATTCCGATCTATTCGCTGGCCGATGGAATCTCCCAGAGAAATTTTCGGCGCATTCTCCTGAGAGCCCTCGACGAATATCTCCATCTTCTCGAGGACTGGATGCCGAAAAGTGTTGAGGCCGGCACTGATCTTTTTGATATCAGGAAAGCTATCAGAGAATATCACTTCCCTTCCAGCCGCAGAGCTTTTATTATGGCCAGAGAGCGGCTGGCTTTTAATGAGCTCTTTTTGCTGCAGCTAAAACAGCTGAAAAACAGAGGGGCTAATCAGCATAAGTCCGGCAAAATACAGAGCCCGGATCTGAATTCAGTGGCGAATTTTTTCCAGCAGCTTGATTTTGAGATGACCTCAGCCCAGAAGAAGGCCTGGCATCAGATTGCCGGTGATATGGAATCACCTGCTGTAATGCACCGGCTTCTGCAGGGGGATGTGGGCTCAGGCAAGACTGTGGTGGCAGCTCTGGCTTTACTGACCGCTGTTAACAATGATAATATGGGATTGGTAATGACTCCCACCGAGATTCTGGCCGAACAGCACCTTATCTCACTGCAGGAACACTATGCGGATTTAGAGTTGAATCTGGAGCTTTTTACTGGCAGCCTCAGCCCGGGGGAAAGAGAAAGAATCGAGAATGAAATTACCCGGGGTGAAGTCGATATACTGGTGGGAACTCACGCCCTGCTGGAAAGAGAGAAAAACTGTGAGGAGATAGGGCTGGCTGTTATAGATGAACAGCACCGTTTTGGCGTCGATCAGAGAAAGAAGTTAATTGAGAAAGAGGAGAATATGGATGTTCTGGTCATGACTGCCACACCTATACCCCGTTCGATGGCTCTTGCTTTTTTCGGCGGACTCGATATAACTGTCATCGATGAGCTGCCCGGGGGCAGGGCACCGGTTGTAACAGTATGGCGGCAGAGGGAAGATTATGATGACATCTACGAATTTCTGCGGTCCAGGCTCAGGCGGGGAGAAAAAGCCTATATAGTCTGTCCCCTCAGAGAACCTTCTCAAAAACTTCCCGATCTCGTCTCTGCAGTGGAGAGAAAGGAGGTTCTGGAAGATGAGAAGCTGAGAGATTTTGCAGTTGAGCTCCTGCATGGGCGAATGAAATATGAAGACAAGAGGAATATCATGCAGAAATTCCGCCGGGATGAGATCGATGTGCTCGTTACAACTTCGGTGATTGAAGTCGGCATCGATATCGAAAAGGCTACATTTATGATAATAGAGAATGCCGATCGCTTCGGCCTCGCTCAGCTTCACCAGCTCAGAGGACGGGTGGGCAGAGGGCAGAAAAAATCCTACTGTGTTCTGATCTCAGATCCCGCCACCGATCAGGGAAGAAAAAGACTGGCCACCATGGTAAATGAAGATGATGGCTTTGATATTGCCAGAAAAGATCTGGAGATCAGAGGACCGGGAGAGTTCTTCGGCACCAGACAGCACGGCCATTCCGAGCTCAAGGTGGCTGACATTTTCCGGGATAAAGAGCTTATTGAGAGGGCACATGCTGAAGCGGAAAAATATCTCAATTCCGGCAGAAGAGATGGAGTATATTATAAATTATGCCAGAAGGCCGAAAAGCTGGAAAGGATTTAAAATGGGAAGGCTGTGATTTAAATGCGCATCATCTCAGGACGTGCAAAGGGCACACGGCTTAAAACTGGAGACTCTGATAAGGTAAGGCCCACCAAGGATGTGGTTAAGGAAGCAGTTTTCAACATGATACTGGATTTCCCCCGTGAATCAAAATGTCTGGATCTATATGCAGGTTTTGGCAACCTGGGCCTGGAAGCTGCCAGCAGAGGTGCTGATTGTGTAACATTTGTGGAGATTGATCACACCAACTGCAATATAATCAAAGAGAATATTGAACTCACCCACAGCGAAGATGTGAGTGAAGTGGTATGCAATAAAGCCAGGAGCTATCTTTCCTATACCGACAAAAAATTTGATCTTATTTTTATCGATCCCCCCTATGATTCAGACGAATATGACAAAGTACTGGAGGAATTGATCACAAAAGAATGCCTCATCAATCCTGCTATTCTGGTTGTTGAGTACTATGTGAGGGAGAAGCCGGAGATCGACCTGGACGATTATCTCGTCTTAAGGGAAAAAGAGTACGGCACCACGGGCATTCTGCTGCTCGAATATCAGGGTTAAATTTATATTCTGGAGTGTATATAACATGAGCAAGACAGCTATCTATCCCGGCAGCTTTGATCCCGTTACATATGGTCATCTTAATATTGTGAGCAGAGGAATAGATATTTTTGACAGGCTGATAGTGGCGGTGGTGGAAAACCCCGAGAAAAAACCTCTTTTTTCTCCTGAAGAACGGGTTAAAATCCTGGAGGAGGCCCTGCAGGAACATACCGAAGTTGAGGTCGATTCCTTTTCAGGACTCACGGTTGATTATGTCAGATCCCGCCAGGCCACTGCCATACTGCGGGGGTTGAGATCTATATCCGATTTTGAAAATGAAAAGCAGATGGCGACGATGAATAAGGAGATGGCGGAAGAGATTGAGACTGTTTTCCTGATGACTGAATCTGAATACGCCCATGTCAGTTCAAGCCTGATCAAGGATATCGCCAGTTACGAGGGGGAGATCTCACATTTTGTTCCTGAGAGTTCAGCCCGGGCTTTGCAGGAGAAGTTTTCCTGTGAATAAATATACTGCAGTTTATGTTGGGGGAGGTTTACAGATAAGTGGAAAATCAAGAGATTTTATCTGATAATAAATTGAGAGCACTGGATAAAATGAAGCTGCGTCAGATAAGAGCCGGTATAGATGATTATATTAACTGGACTCCCTGCAGTTTCTGTGAGGGATTGAGTGAGGAATATGGCGTTGATATCTATCTCAAACTGGAAAATTTACAGAGGACGGGGGCCTTTAAAATAAGAGGAAATGCCCATAAACTTTCCAATCTCGATGAAGAGAAATTAAAAGAAGGTGTGATCACAGCTTCTTCTGGCAACCACGGTCTCGGTCTTTCACTCTCTGCCTGCCTCAGGACTATTCCAGCCGCGGTTCTGGTGCCCGAGGGAACTCCGGAAATAAAGATCAAAAAGCTCAACAGCTACGGTGCGGAAGTGATTGTAGAGGGCAGCACCTATGATGAGGCAGTTGGCAGGGCGAAAAAGCTGGCAGAGGATAGAGATATGATGTACATATCCAGCTTCGATGATCAGGATATAATCCTGGGCAATGCCACCATGGGCTGGGAGATCTTCACCACCTTACAGGAGCCGGCGATGGTGATCTGTCCTGTGGGAGGTGGTGGGGGAGTATCCGGAGTGAGCCTGGCAAGGAACATCCTCTCACCGGGAACGGATGTTGTGGGAGTGGAAGCTGAAGGAGCCGCCTCCATGACCAGCTCCCTGGCCAGAGAAAGCAGGGTTGAGCTGGATAATATCGAAACACTGGCAGATGGGATTAAAGTTGCCAGTCCCGGCCGGCTAACTTTTTCGCTGGTCAGGGATAATGTCAGAGATATGATAAATGTAAGTGAAAATGATATGCAGGAATCATTCTTGAAGCTGATGAACAAGGCCAAGATTGTGGCTGAACTCGCCGGATGTGCTCCGGTTGCCGCCCTGGACAAAATAGATTTCAGCGGTGTCAGCGGTCCTGTGGTCTGCCTGATCTCCGGGGGAAATATAGATCATCAATTAATCGGTAAGATCTTAAAAAACAATCTCCTCTGACACAGTAATAAAGAAGGATAATTTGAGGGGCCAGCCCAGCTCTGGTCCCTTTTTAAAGTGAGGTTAGAGAGGTATGACGGCAAAAATTTTGGTTGTCGATGATGAAAAAAAAGTTAGAGAAGTGGTTCGCAGTTATCTGGAGGAGGAAGGCTTTGAAGTCATCACCATCTCCAGGGGCGATAAAGCTCTGGAGAGAATATTTGCCGAAGAATTTGATCTTCTGGTGCTGGATTTGATGCTGCCGGGCACTTCAGGCGAAGAGATAGCCGGGACAGTGAGGGAGAGGTCGGATCTGCCTATAATTATGCTCACAGCCCGCAGCAATGAAGAAGAACGTGTGGCAGGATTTGAGCGTGGTGCTGATGATTATCTGGTAAAACCCTTCAGCCCCAGAGAGCTTGTGGCCAGGGTAAAGGCCGTATTGAAGAGAGCCGGAATTGTGATGGAAAATGAGAAGACAATCGAACTTCCCCGGCATTCTCTCAAGGTATACCCTCAGGCCCGGGAGGTCTATCTGGAAGATGAGAAAGTTGAGCTGACATCCACCCAGTTTAAACTGCTCCATACCTTTATCAAGCATGCAGGGCAGGTTTTGAGCAGGGAGCAGCTCGTTGACAGGGTGCTGGGTCTGGATTATGAAGGTTATGACCGCACCATAGATGTGCATATTAAAAATCTGCGGCAGAAACTGAATATAGAAAGAGATGAGCTGATAGAAACCGTTTACGGTATGGGCTACAGGCTGAGCAGGAGCGAGATCGACGATGAGTCTTAAGCTTAAGATTTTTCTGGGAGTAATGGCGATCATCATCATCACTGTAATCAGCGTGGCGGTTGTATTCAATATAGGTTTTGAACGCTATTTTTCTCAATACAGGCTGGATGAATCAGCCAGAGAGCTGGATGAATTTCTGGCCCGGGCAGAAACAATCTACGAGGAGACGGGCAGCAGGTCCCAGGTGCAGATGATGATCAGGGACTTTGCCTCCGAAAACAATATTGAATATATACCTGACAGGAATCATATGGAAGATCATCATATGAGAAATATGAGAATGCCCGCTGAAAGAGGCCACAGGATGATGGAGGAGCGGGGTCCGGCTGCGATGACAGAGGTCATAGAAGAGGGCCTGAGAGTTGAGATAGATGGAGAAGAATTCGGCTTTTTTTACTGGCCAGAGGATGATGGGCAGGCAGCAGTTCTGCAGGAGATTGATGCTCAGACAGAGAGACTGCGCAGAAACATAAACAGATTTCTTATCCCCCTTGCCGCCCTTTTGATCTTTATGGCCGGGCTTTTGATCTTTGGCCTTGTCAAAAGGCATACAAAACCTATAGAGAAGCTGGTGGCTGCTGTTGAAAAAATTGAAGAAGGAGAATATGATGTAAATGTGCCCCTGGAGAAGGGCGTGGAATTCCAGAGTCTTGCCGGTGCTATCGATTCCCTGAGTGATCGTTTAAAATATCTGGAAAGAGTTCGCAGACAATCTGTTTCAGATATAAGCCACGAGATGCGCACCCCTCTGGGCAATTTAAAAAATTATCTGGAAGCCCTCTCCGACGGCATGATGACCTGGGATAAAAAAACCAGGCAGGGGCTGGAAGAGGAAGTTCGGAGACTGATCCAGCTTACGGAGAGGTTTGAAGAGCTGACGGCAGCGGAGAAGAAAGCACAGAATCTGGAGCCCGAAAAGATCGACCTGAGAGTGCTGTTTCAGAAACTGAGAAGGAGATTTGTGACAAAAGCAGGTGAGAGCAGATTAAAACTTAATTTTGAGCTGGACCTTGAGAACAGCGAAATTGTGCAGGACAGAGAAGCTCTGAGAACCGTGCTGGAAAACCTGATATCAAATGCCATAAAATATTCAGAGCCCGGCGGAGAAATTGAGGTCAGAGCTGCCGGAGATGACGGCAAATTAAAACTCAAAGTAAGAGATACCGGTATCGGTATCCCTCCGGGTGAGCAGGAGCTGATCTTTGAGAGGTTTTATCGCACCGATAGCTCCCGCTCACGGGAAACGGGAGGGACCGGTCTGGGACTTGCAATAGTTAAGGAGCTGGTAGAGGCCATGGAAGGTGAGATCGAGGTCAACAGCGGAGAAGAGGGCACAGAATTTCTGCTGATTCTGCCTGCAGGGAGGGAGATATAGATGAATTTTAATTTTCACAGCCAGCGTTTTTCTTCTCAGCGCCAGGTCATCATGGGCAAAAGGGGTGCAGTTGCTACCTCTCAACCGCTGGCTGCCGGTGCTGGTTTGAGGATGCTGCAGAAGGGAGGCAATGCTTTTGATGCCGCTCTGGCCACAGCTGCTGCCCTGACCGTGGTGGAGCCCACTTCAAACGGTCTGGGAGGTGATTGTTTTGCCCTTTTTTCCCATGGAGGTGAGATAAAAGGTCTCAATGCTTCCGGCTGGCTCCCCCGTGGCTATCCCCGTGATTTGCTGCAAAAAAAGATGGATTCAGAGGAAAAATTGGGCCCCTATGGCTGGGAAGGTGTGACGGTTCCCGCTCAGATTGCCGGCTGGAAATATATCAAGGAAAATCTCGCTGAACTGGACTGGACCGAACTGCTCGGTCCGGCTATGGAGTTTGCCCGGGATGGTTTTCCGGTTTCTCCTGTCGTTGCCTACCACTGGGAGAGAGCGGTGGAGAAATATGCAGAGAACTTAGAGGGTGAGAAGCGAAAGCTCTTTCTCGATTGTTTTACAGAGAAGGGAGAGCCTCCCTCCGCCGGAGAGATCTGGCGGAATCAGGATCAGGCTGAAACACTAAAAAAACTGGCAGAAAGAGGTGTGGAGGATTTTTATCAGGGTGAGCTAGCTGATAGGATACTGACATATGCCGAAAGGAGCGGCGGCTACCTTGCCGAAGAGGATTTAGAGAAATATTCCCCGGAACCTGTCAATCCCCTTCAGATAGACTATCGAGGGCACAAAATATATGAGCTGCCGCCCAATGGCCAGGGCCTTATAGCCCTGCAGACCCTGAAGATCATCTCTGCCTGGAAATATCATGATTTTTATGATCCTGAGGAAAATCATCTGACAGTAGAGGCTCTCAAACAGTCCTTTGCTGATGGAAAAAAATATATAGGTGACCCCCAGAAGATGAAAATTTCCCCCGCAAGACTGCTTGAAGATGATTATATAGAGAGAAGGAGGGGGATGATTGGGGAGAAAGCGCTCACTCCTGAACCTGCAGAGATAGACAGGAGTGGAACAGTATATCTGGCGGTGGCAGATGATAGAGGAAATTCAATTTCTTTCATTCAGAGCAATTTCACCGGCTTCGGCTCGGGCATTGTCATACCGAAAACCGGTATTGCCCTCCATAACAGGGGCCATAATTTTGTGCCTGACAGCGAATCCAGCAATCAGCCTGCTCCCGGGAAAAAGCCCTATCACACAATAATACCGGGATTTTATCGTTCCGATGAAGGCAGGTTTGAAGGTCCTTTTGGTGTTATGGGAGGATTCATGCAGCCCCAGGGCCATGTCCAGGTTATACAGAATATGATAGATTATGAGATGAATCCTCAGGAAGCTCTCGATGCCCCGCGCTGGCGCTGGCAGCAGGACAAAAAACTCCTTCTCGAGCCCGGTTATTCTGCCAGTTTCGCCCGTTCACTCTCCCGCAGGGGACATGAAGTTGAGATCTCCTGGCAGAGAGGTGGATTTGGCAGAGGACAGATAGTACTTGCCGATCTGGAGGAGAAAAGCATATTTGGAGCCAGCGAACCGAGGGCAGACGGTCAGGTAGCGATATATTAAAATCTGTTTTGAATTAAACTATATATCACATCAATATGATTCGATTCAAGAATATAACAGCCATGAAAGCAGGTGAATGCTATGGAAGAGGAGATGCCCGATCACACTGAATCCGGGCGGGAGAGCAGGAAAAGAAGACTGCCGGTGTACCGAATAATTATCGCAGGACTTCTGCTGCTTTTTGTGGCCTTTAACTTCATACCCTCAGGCTATTATCTGATAGAGCCTGGTCCGCCTCTTGCTCTGCACGAGATTATAGAGGTTGAAGACAGCTATCGTCAGGATGACTGGGGCAGTTTCTATCTGACCTCTGTAGGTCAGAGAAGAGCTTCACTGTGGGATGTATTTCAGTTTGTCCTCATGCCCGTGGAGCGGGATTCGGAGCTCACACCTGTTGAAGCTTCCGTGCCTCCGGGTATGACGGAAGAAGAATATGTGGGTTTGATGGCCAGGCTGATGGAGGAAAGCCAGCTTGAGGCTCAGGCTGTTGCCTATAGAGAGGTCGGTTTTGATGTGAGCATAAAAGGCATAGGTGTGGAAGTGATAGATATCCTGGATGACAGCCCGGCCGAAGGATATCTCAAAACCGGTGATATCATAACTGCTATAAACGGTCGAGAGATAGAGATGGCGACAGAAGCTGTAGATATCATCTCCGACAGAGAAATCGGGGAGGCGGTCAGGCTGAAGATAAAGAGGGAAGATGAGGAGCTGACTGAAGAGATATCGACATACGAACATCACGATAGACCGGGGCAGGCCTCTCTTGGAATAATGATAACCACCGCCGGCCTGGAATACAGTATGCCGGAGCTGGTGCGATTTGCCGAAAGGGATCTTGTCGGCCCCTCGGCAGGAATAATGTTCGCTCTGGAGATCTACAATCAGCTCACAGAAGAGGATCTTACTTCAGGCCAAAAAATCGCCGGCTCAGGTGAGATAGATCACCACGGCAATATCTCCCGGGTGGCGGGCACAGATCTTAAAGTAGCGGCTGCGGTGAAAGAGTCCGCCGGATATTTCATCACATCTCCGGACAATGAGGAGGAGGCCAGGATGAGGGCCGATGACAGCGGTATTTCGGTTATATCAGGAGATAAATTTTCTCAAATTGTGGAGGAGCTACGAAGTGTGCTTGATTAAAGGTGTGAAAAAATCCAGAGATGTTTTTCTCTGCTCCTGACCGGGGTAGAGCAGAGAATAGATATCGCTGGCCAGTATATCAAGGCTCATATGCAGCTCTTCAGGCTTTTCCCTGGAGAAATCTACCTCCCCTATGAGCTGGGAGGGATTGGTAATAACCGGCAGCTCTGCCTTTTCATCGAGCTCTGACAGCAGCTCCTCCCCCTCTCCGCCCAGGGCCAGCACCCTCAAATATCCGGGCTTAAATTCTTCATCCAGACCGGCTTTAATCATCTCATCGAATCTGAGAAGGGCCTGCAGCACTCCCCTTCTTATGCGGGCGGAAGGTTGATTTCGGCTTGTGGTTTTGTCAATGAGTGTCTGGTAATTATCTCCTTTTTGCTGTCGGGATAGAATTGTATTCACTATATTCTCCGACAGAGCGGGACAGTTTATCAGTTCAGACCGGATTGATCGGCGCAGATTGAGCAGGGCCATATTTTTAAATTTTGCAACTTTCAGGGGAGCTTTGTTTTCCTCAACTGCCTTTTTTAGAACGGCCCGGGAGTGTTCGGGAAGATAGGCAGCGGTTTCTTCCACCCCTTTTTCGCAGAGGAGCTTTCTGATGGCTGTTGCACTGGCAATTTTACCGGGGCCGGCAGTTTTTTCATGGTAGGAGGCCTGCCGACGCTTGATTGCTGCCGGTTTGATCTCCAGATCATCTCTGATTATATTTTTGATATATTCAACCCCCAGGATATTGTTGGGAGATGATAATATATCCCCCGGGGACTGGAGAGAATTTTCCTGTGAGGAGAGATCAAAGTTCTTATCTTTATACCTGCTGATATATTCATTTACGGCCCGGGTCCGGGCTCTGGCATATGACTCTCCCCGCCGCAGATATTCGTGAAAAATGTCTCGAAAGGCCCGGGGCTCCCGGGCCAGAATATCAGCTATCTGCAGGAGAGTATCGATCTCACCGCTCTCACTGCCGAAGACAATCTTATTGACAACACCTGTGGCGGCCAGTGTCCTCACAGCTCCCTGAGCAAAATAATGAGCACTGCGGACTCCTGAATAAACCGGAAGTTCCAGGACAAGGTCCACACCGGCTTTTACCGCCATCTCGGCTCTGAGCCATTTGTCCAGACAGGCGGGCTCACCCCGCTGGGTGAAATTTCCATTCATGACAGCAATTATCCGCCCGGAAGAACTTATCTCACGGCTCTTTCTGAGATGATAGAGATGACCGTTATGAAAAGGATTGTATTCGGTGACTATACCTGCAGCAGCCATCATCTTCCTCCTCCAGAAGAACAATTTATTCAAAATCTAACAAGGAATTTTCCCGGTGCATATTGTATATTATAATAGGATATAGTGCTGATCTAAAGATCTTCTGCATTCAGTACTATCTTATCAAAATAGATTTCACAGCACAAGCAGGGCTTTAAAGCTGGTATATTATAAAGAATCAATAAAGACCTCATAATAAATGGAGGGATAATTATTGGATTTGATTGCTGACTTTCGTGAAAAAGCTCGCAAAGCTGAGGGCACAGTGGTCCTGCCTGAAGCAGAGGATGAGAGGGTTTTAAAAGCAGCAGGCCAGATTTCGGCAGAGGGCATTGCAGATATAATTCTGCTGGGAGAGAGAGATTCAATTAAATCCGGGCTGGAAAAGCAAAATTTAGATGCTGATGACTGTCAGATTGATAATCCCCGGAATTCTCAGAGGAGAGTTGAACTGGGGGAACTGCTCTATAAAAAGAGAAGACATAAAGGTTTAAGCAGGGGGGATGCCTATGATCTGGCGGGAGATCCCCTCTATTTTGCCGCACTTCTGGTTGAGTCCGGTTATGCTGATGGCATGGTTGCAGGGGCAGCAAACCCCACCGGCGATGTTCTAAAGCCGGCACTGCAGATAATAAAGACCGAGCCCGGCATTCAGGCCGTCTCCGGAGCTTTCATTATGGTGCTTGATAAAAAGGAGTTTGGACATGATGGAATACTTGTGATGGCTGATTGTGCTGTAAATCCTGAGGTGAATGCAGAGGTGCTGGGTGAGATTGCCGTCAGCACAGCCCACACGACCAGAACTCTTTTGAGCATCGAACCCGCAGTCGCCATGCTCTCATTTTCCACCGCCGGAAGTGCAGAACATAGACTGGTGGAGAAGGTGCAGAAGGCGACCGAAAGAGCAAAAACTTTGGAGCCAGAATTGCAGGTCGATGGAGAGCTTCAGGCCGATGCAGCCCTGGTTCCAGAGGTGGGAGAACAGAAAGCACCTGATAGCGAGGTTGCGGGCAGGGCCAATGTACTGGTCTTTCCAGACTTACAGTCGGGGAATATCGGCTACAAGCTGGTGCAGAGGCTGGCAGGGGCAGAGGCCATAGGCCCGGTTCTGCAGGGGATGGCCAAACCCGTAAATGATCTCTCACGGGGCTGTTCTGTCAGCGACATAGTCAATCTGGTGGCCATAACCACCATCCAGGCCGGTAATTAATAATTTCTAATATATCACAACAGGAGGTATAATAATTAATGAAAGTACTTGTCATCAACAGCGGCAGTTCTTCCGTAAAATATCAGCTTTTCAATATGGAAGAAGAAGAGGTTTTAGTGAAAGGAATAGTGGAGAGAATAGGCATCGATGGTTCGTTTCTGGAGCAGGAATTTTCCCGGCGGGATGAGCTGAGGATCGATGAGGAGATAGAAAATCACTCCCAGGCCATCAATCTGATTATGGATACCCTTCTCGATGATGAAGTGGGAGTTATCGAGGATATGGAGGAGATCTCTGCTGTTGGACACAGAGTAGTTCACGGTGGAGAGGAATTTTCAGGATCTGTAAAGATAACTGAAGAGGTTATAGAGAAGATGGAGGAGGTTTCAGATCTGGCCCCACTGCACAATCCCCCCAATCTGGCGGGTATAAGAGTATGCAGGGAGCTTATGCCTGAGACACCTCAGATAGGAGTCTTTGATACCTCCTTCCATCAATCAATGCCCGAACATGCCTATATATACGCACTTCCCTACGAATACTATAAAAAATACGGCATAAGAAGATACGGTTTTCACGGCACCTCACATAGATATGTGGCTCAAAGAGCTGCTGATATGGCCGGCAAAGATCTTGAGGATATGAATATTATCACCTGTCATCTGGGCAATGGTGCCAGTGTAGCCGCTGTTAAGAACGGTAAATCGGTCGATACCAGTATGGGGCTCACTCCTCTGGAAGGCCTGGTCATGGGAACAAGATGTGGAGATCTTGATCCTGCCATCGTCCCCTTTCTGCAGAAGAGGGAGGATTTAAGTCCGGATGAGATCGATTCCATTATGAATAAAGAGAGCGGTCTTCTGGGACTTTCCGGCATCAGCAACGATTCCCGCGATATTGAGGAAGCAGCCTCCGAAGGTGATAAAAGGGCTCAGCTGGCCAGAGATGTTTTCGCCTACAGGGTAAAAAAATATATAGGAGCCTATACCGCTGCCATGGGCGGTGTTGATGCCATAGTCTTTACCGCCGGAATCGGTGAAAATGCTGTCGGATTGAGAGAGGAGATGCTCTCAGGCCTGGAATATCTCGGCTTTGAACTGGATGAAAAGGCAAATCATACCAGGGGCGAAGAGGTGGAAATATCAACTTCTGAGTCCGATGTAAGTGTTTTTGTAGTCCCCACCGACGAAGAGCTGGTTATAGCCAGGGATACAGCCGAAATAGCCGGGCTTAAGTAAAACTGTCATTTTCTTGACAGGGGCGTCCTCAGTATAATATAATTATTCTTGATTGGCACCGAGATAGCCTTAAGCCTTCAAAAAGCCAGTCATTATGGAGGGAAGTACAGTGCTTTTAAATCTGACTCAGCTAAAAGAAGATAGCTCTTACCTGAGCCTTAAAACCTCCGTCAATCCTGATGATATCAGCTTTCTGGGCAGACAGATAAGGATGCCCCTGTCTTTTGATCTTGATCTTGACATCATCGGTGAAGAAAAAGAGCTGTTTTTTACGGGCAGCATCAAGGGTGAATTCCTGCTGGAATGCAGCAGATGTCTGAAAGAATTCACCAGAAAGGTACAGAGAGATGTGGAGTTTACAATTCCCCGTGAAAAGATAGATGATTATGGTGAAGTGGATATAAGCGAATATATTCAGGAGAATCTTATCCTGGCCATACCGATAAAAGCTCTCTGCCGTAAGGACTGTGAGGGAATCTGCAGCATATGCGGTCAGGATTTAAATGAGGGTGATTGTGATTGTGAAGTGGAGGATACCGATCCCCGCCTGGAAAAGCTGGAAAAATTTTATGATTCTGAGGATACATGATGGAGAACATTTTAATTCTGTAAGGAGGTGTTGGCACCATGGCTGTTCCAAAGAGACGCACTTCTAAAACGCGCAAACGCAAGAGGAGAACTCACAAGAAAATAACCCCTCCCAATCTGGTTAACTGTCCCAGCTGTGAGGGGCTTGTAATGCCCCACAGAGTATGCCCTCATTGCGGTCACTATAAGGGACGCGAAGTTATTTCTATCGATGAAGAGTAAAAGTTTATAGAGATAAAGCCTGCAGTTAACCCGATACTGCAGGTTTTCTTTTTCGCTTGAATTATCACGGGTTATTATATATAATGTTGTCAAGTTAACTGCAGATAGAATAAAAAAGAATTAATGGTAATTTATGTTACTGTGAGGTGGCTCATAAAATGAAGATAGTTGTTGATGCCATGGGAGGAGATAATGCTCCTGAAGCTGTAGTGGAGGGAAGTATAGAAGCAGCCGGAGAATATGAAGATATCGAGGTCATCCTCACAGGCCCGGAGGATAGGATCAAAGGCTTGCTGCCCGCTGACAGGAGTCTGCGTGAGAGGATGGAGATAATCGACTGTCAGCAGGTTATTAACATGGATGAAAAACCGGCTAAAGCCCTGCGCAGAAAAGATGACACCTCGATCGGCAGGGCGGCCGACCTATTACATAATAAAGAGGCAGAAGCTCTGGTCTCTGCCGGCAACACGGGCGCATCTCTGGCGGCCGGCATTCTCAAAGTCGGACGAATCAGCGGGATCAAAAGGCCCGCCATTGCCACTCTCTTTCCCTCAAAGAAAGAGCCCAGTCTAATTCTGGATATGGGGGCCAATGCCAACTGCCAGGCCGAATACCTGCCCCAGTATGCTATTATGGGAGAGATATATGCCCGAAATATTCTGGGCAGAGATAATCCCAGACTGGGGCTTATGAATGTGGGCGAGGAGAAGGGCAAAGGCAACAAAATGATAGATAGAGCTCATGAACTCATCGAGGAGGATGATCGTGTCAATAATTTCGCCGGCAATATTGAAGGCAGAGATATATTTACCGGTGAATACGATGTGATCCTCTGTGATGGCTTTGTGGGCAATGTTATTTTGAAGACAGTCGAGGGTCTGGGAGATTTTATGTTTGATCTATTGAAAGACGCTCTGACAGGGGATATGCGCTCCAAACTGGGAGCTTTTCTGGCCAAAAATTCGCTGAAAAAGATGAAAGATGAAGTCGATTACCGCCAGTATGGCGGTGCTCCCATGCTGGGCTTGAAGGGCAATGTCATAATAAGCCACGGCAGTTCAGATGCAACTGCCATTAAAAATGCCGTCAGGGTGGCCCGTGAGACAGCAGAACAGAATATAGTCGATATAATTGCTCGAGAAATTAGTGAGGAAGGTGAAGATTAAATGTCACGCAGGGCGGTAATTACAGGAATCGATAAATATTTACCCGATAATGTACTGACAAATGAGGATTTAGAAGAGATGGTCGATACCAGCGATGAATGGATAAGACAGCGCACAGGTATAAGGGAAAGAAGAATAGCAGACGAGGATACTGCCACCTCTGATCTCGGTCTGGAAGCTGCCCGAAAAGCCTTAAAAGATGCGGCTCTTTCTCCAGCTGATCTGGATTTAATTCTGGTGGCCACCGCCTCCCCCGATATGTTCTTCCCGGCCACAGCATGTCTGCTGCAGGAGAAGCTGGGAGCTGATAGTGCAGGAGCTTTCGATCTGGAAGCAGGCTGTTCGGGCTTTGTCTACGGCCTGAGTGTGGCCGATCAGTTTATCAGATCCGGTACTTACGATAATATCCTGGTTGTGGGAGCGGAAACTCTATCCAAGTTTGTGGACTGGGAGGATCGCTCTACCTGTGTTCTTTTTGGAGATGGAGCCGGTGCAGCTGTTCTGCAGCCGGCAGATAACGGCGGAATATTGAGCACAATTTTAGGGTCGGATGGCAGTGGTGCTGGAAGTCTCAATATGCCTGGAGGCGGCTCACTCAATCCGGCCACACATGAAACTGTCGATAACAGATTGCACCATATCAAGATGGAGGGTAACCAGGTATTCAAGTTTGCGGTCAAGAAGATGGGGGCGGCTTCTATAGAAGTTCTGGATGAAGCAGGCTATAGACCGGATGATGTTGACCTCTTTATCCCCCATCAGGCCAATACCCGCATAATCTCTGCAGCTGCTAAGAGGCTGGATTTAGACGAGGATGAGGTTATGGTTAATCTGCCCTATTATGGCAATACCTCCAGTGCCTCAGTCCCCCTGGCACTTACTGAAGCAGTGGAAAATAAGAGAATATCCCCGGGGGATCTGCTGGTGCTTGTAGCTTTTGGAGCGGGTTTAACCTGGGCTGCAGCAGCACTTGAATGGCAGTAATTGAAATCGATGCATGAGCATCTGCAGGGTTGGAGTATAAAGGAGGCATTTACATGTCGAATTTTTTCCGGACATCTCTATGTGAGGAGCTGAATATCGAATATCCTATAATCCAGGGAGGAATGGCCTGGGTGGCAACCGGTGAATTATCCGGCGCCGTCTCAGCTGCCGGCGGACTCGGTGTTATAGGGGCGGGCAATGCCCCGGCTGAGAGGATAGCCGATGAGATTGATAAGGCCAGTGAGATCACCGACAATCCCATAGCTGTCAATATAATGCTCCTGTCACCTCACGTGGAGGATATCGTCGATCTGGTTATAGAGAAAGATGTTCCCATAGTCACGACCGGAGCGGGAAATCCCGGCAAATATATAGATGAGCTTAGAGAAGCCGGGATAAAAGTCATTCCGGTCGTATCATCGTCAGCGCTGGCCCGCAGATTGACCAGGCTCGATATCACTGCCGTCATAGCCGAAGGAAATGAAGCCGGAGGCCATATCGGTCAGCTGGGTTCTATTGCTCTCATACCTCAAATTGTGGACAAAGTTGATATACCCGTTGTGGCTGCCGGCGGCATAGCCGATGCTCGCGGTCTTCTGGCCGCCTTCAATCTGGGAGCTGAAGCAGTTCAGATGGGAACAAGATTTATCTGTGCTGAAGAATGCACCGCCTCGGAGGAGTACAAGAAGGCCATTATTGGGGCCCGGGATAGAGATGCTGTGGTGACGGGAAGAAGCACCGGTCACCCGGTCCGCACTCTCAAAAATAAGCTCACGCATAAGATCCACAAACTGGAAGAAAAGGGCGCAGAGCAGGACAGGATAGAAGAGCTTGCTCAGGGCAGTCTGCGCCAGGCAGTGAAAGATGGTGATGTCGATCGGGGCAGTGTGATGGCAGGACAGATTTCCGGGATGGTGGATAGAATATCATCTGCAGAAGATATTATAACGGAGATCATGGCAGAAGCCGAAGATATGCTATCTTCTCAGTGCAGCAGTTACAGGAGGGTGAAAAGTGACAATGGGTAAAAACAGAATAGCCTTTTTATTCCCCGGACAGGGTGCCCAGGAAGTGGGAATGGGCAGCGAACTCGCCGAAGAATACGATATTGTCAACAATTTTTTCGATAGAGCGGAGAAGATCCTCAATCTCGATCTGAAGAGGATATGTTTTGAGGGGCCTGAATATGATCTGAATCTAACCGAAAACACCCAGCCCGCTCTTTTTGTGTTGAGCTCAGCCGTAAACAGAATTCTCAATGATAATGGCATATATCCCGAGCTGGTGGCAGGCCACAGTTTGGGCGAATACAGCGCCCTCACGGCAGCCGGGGGCATTGATTTCAGGAGCAATCTCCGGCTTGTCAGAGAAAGAGGCCGGGCCATGGAAGAAGCACTGCCGGCCGGACTGGGCTCTATGGCAGCTATAATCGGCCTCGATCTAGCTCAGGTGGAAAATATCTGCTCTCATGTTAATGGTGTCTGTGAAATCGCCAATTTCAACACCCCCAACCAATTTGTTATCTCCGGAGAGAAGGAAGCAGTCAGCTCTGCTGTGGAAAGGTGCAAAAAAGAAGATGCCAGAAAAGTCATCGAGCTTCCCGTCAGCGGTCCCTTCCATTCCAGTTTGATGGAGCCGGCTGTAGGACGGCTGGAAGAGGCTCTGGCAGATATGGAAATCAAAGATCTCGATATACCGCTGGTTGCCAACGTTTCCGCCCAAAAAACTTCCGATGCTGCGGAGATCAAGGAAAATTTGCTGAGACAGCTCACAAGTTCAGTCCGCTGGGTGGAGACGATTGAAAATATGGCTGCCGAAGGTATAGATACCTTTGTGGAAGTTGGGCCTGGCAGGGTCTTGAAGGGACTGCTGCTGAGAATAGATCGCTCACTCACCTGCTATAATACACGCAATCCTCAGGATCTGGAGGAAGTTCTGGAGGAATTAACATGATAGATCTGGAGGGCAAAAGCGCAGTAATAACCGGCTCTTCCAGGGGGATAGGCAGGGCCTGTGCCATGAGGCTGGCCGGACTCGGTGCAGATGTGATGATAAATCACTCCAGCGATTCCAGCCGGAAACAGGCAGAGGACCTGGCAGATGAGCTAAATTCTCTGGAGGGCTCGGGCAATGCAGCAGTAAAACAGGCTGATATCAGCCAGAAAGTTCAAGCCGATGAACTGATCGACTCGGCCTTGCATGAATTTGAGCGTATTGATATACTTGTTAATAATGCGGGCATAAACAGGGATAATCTCCTGCTGAGAATGGATGAAGATGAATGGCAGGATGTTATAGATGTTAACCTCACCGGTGTATTTAACTGCACACAGTCTGTCATCAGGCCCATGATGAAAGCCCGCGGGGGAAGGATAATCAATATGACCTCTGTTGTGGCGACCATGGGCAATCCCGGTCAGACCAATTACTGTGCTGCCAAAGCCGGTGTGATAGGGTTTACCAGATCTTTAGCCCGGGAGGTAGCTTCTCGAAACATTACGATAAATGCAGTTGCTCCGGGTTTTATCGCCACTGAGATGACCGAATCCATGCCGGAGGAGGCCCGGGAAAAAATGCTTGATAATATTCCTCTAGAGCGGGCGGGAAAACCCGAAGAAGTTGCCGATACAGTTGCATTTTTGGCGTCCGAGCAAGCTCAATATATAACAGGAGAAGTCATCAAAGTTACAGGAGGACTTGGAATTTGAAAGGAGGTGAAAATAGCATGGCAGAACTATTTGAGAAAGTAAAGGAGCTAATAGCTGAAGAGCTGGCAGTGGGTGAAGACGAAGTAACTGCTGACGCTTCCTTCATCGATGATCTGGGAGCGGATTCCCTTGATGTAGTTGAACTTGTCATGGCTATTGAGGAGGAATTCGATCTGGAGATCCCCGATGAAGATGCCGAAAAGATCGGTACTGTTCAGGATGCTGTCGATTATCTCGAGGAAAACATGTAATAAATTAACTTAAAATACGTCCCCGCCTGTGAGCGGGGACATTTTTTCAATTTAAATTGATCAATAGATTTGAGGAGGTAAATTTTGTGAGGGAAAACAGAGTCGTGGTCACAGGAATGGGAGTGCTTACTTCTCTGGGAGATAACATCGAAAAGTTCTGGAAAAATATATCAGCAGGGAAGTCGGGCATTAAAAAGATTGAAAGTATAGATGATATTGAAAACTATCCCAGCCAGATAGGTGCGGAGATAATGGAGTTTAACCCCGACTGCTATATAGATAAAAAATCCCGCAGAAGGATGGCGCTCTTCACCCAGTACGGAGTCTATACAGCCCTGGAAGCTCTGGAGGATGCCGGACTGGAAATAGATGAGGATATTGAAGATGAAACAGGTGTGATAGTCGGTTCGGGTATAGGCGGAATAGAGGTTATAGAGGAACAGATAGATAGACTGCACAGCCGAGGTCCCGGGCGTGTAAGTCCATTTTTCATTCCCATGATGATCTCCAATATGTGTGCAGGCCAGATATCGATCTATGCCGGCGCCAAAGGACCTAACAGCAATACAGTTACCGCCTGTGCCTCAGCCACACATGCTATCGGTGATGCCATGGAGACCATCAAAAGGGGAGATGCCAGAGTTATGATCGCCGGCGGCACCGAAGCTTCTATCGCCCCTTCCGCCCTGGCCGGTTTTGGCAATATGAAAGCTCTATCGACCCGCAATGATGAACCACAGAAGGCCAGCAGACCTTTTGATGAGGAGCGGGATGGATTTGTAATAGGTGAAGGCAGCGGTATGTTAATCCTGGAAGATTACGAATTTGCTAAAGAAAGAGGAGCAGAAATATATGCTGAGATAAGCGGCTATGGATCTACAGCTGATGCCTATCACATTACCCAGCCCGATCCCGAAGGGGATGGAGCCGCCCGGGCTATGTCCGCAGCTATTGAAGAATCCGGGGTCAGTGCAGAGAAGATTGATTATATCAATGCCCATGGCACATCAACTCCTTTCAACGATAAGCTTGAGACAAAAGCCATCCGCAGCGTTTTTGCTGATCGAGCCGATGAGCTCAATGTCAGCTCCAGTAAATCCATGACCGGCCATCTTCTAGGTGCCGCCGGAGCTGTGGAGACCATAGTCTCTCTCAAAGCTCTGGAAACAAATGTTTTGCCTCCGACCATCAATTATGAAAATCCGGACCCTGAATGTGATCTGGATTATATACCAAATGAGAGCAGAGAGGTGGATGATGTTCAGGGTGTTATGACAAACTCCTTTGGATTTGGCGGCCATAACGCCTGTCTGGTCATGAATAAGATCTAAATGAAAATGAGGATGGTGAAGTAATTGACAGATAAGCTGTACAGAGAGGCCGGTCTGAGCCGGCTGGAGGAAAGACTGAATTTTGAGTTTCAGGACAGATCCCTGCTGCGCAGGGCCCTTACGCACCGCTCTTTTCCCAATGAAAATAAAGAACTGGATATTGAAGATAATGAGAGGCTGGAGTTTTTAGGGGATTCGGTTCTGGGTCTGGCTATCTCCACCCATCTCATCCACAATTACCCCCGGGCAGCCGAGGGCAAGCTGGCCAAGATGAAATCCAGACTTGTCAGTGAAGTATCTCTGGCCCGCAGGGCCAGGGATCTCGATATGAACAGACACCTGCTGCTGGGCCACGGTGAGGAGCTGACCGGAGGCCGGGACAGAGATTCAATCCTGGCAGATGCCTTTGAAGCCCTGCTGGGTGCTATATATCTGGAAGAAGGTTTCGAGCGCTGCCAGGATTTTATAATCGATCTCTTCCAGGAGGATTTTCAGCGCCTCAGAACAGGCGATTATCTCAGAGATTATAAGACTATACTGCAGGAAAAAATACAGAAGAACAGCCAGTCGCGGCCTGTCTATGAAGTTATATCAGAAGAGGGGCCCGATCACGATAAGAGCTTTGTGGTCTCTGTAGAGCTGGAGGGAGATAAGCTGGGCAAAGGCCGGGGAAGCAGCAAAAAAAAGGCTGAACAGAGAGCAGCCCGGGATGCTCTTAAGAATATCGATAACCGGGATGTAAATTTGGAGGGATTGAAGTGATTGCTATCAGAGGAGCGGTTACCGCCGGCTCTGATACAGAGGAGGATATCAGAGATGCGGTGGAAGAGCTAATGCAAAAACTATTTCAGGAAAATGAGATCGATTCTGAGGAAGTCGTCAGCATAATTTTCTCCTCCACACAGGATATTACAGCCATCTATCCAGCCCGGGCTTTCCGGGAGATGGGCTATCCCTCCCTGCCACTATTCAGCTGCCAGGAGCCGGCTATCGAGAACAGTATGGAGCTCTGTATCCGGGTTTTGGTTCATGTAGATCGAGAGAACTCTGAAAAAATGAAAGCTGATCATATATATCTCAGGAGAGCCAGCAATTTGAGGCCTGATCTGGGTTGATAGGGAGGAAGGCAGCATGTCTCTAACCATAGCAGTCGATGGACCTTCTGGCTCGGGTAAGAGCACCGCCGCCAAAATTGTATCACATCGTCTTGACCTCAAATATATCGATACCGGGGCGATGTACAGGGCGGTTACACTGGCCTGGATAAATTCCGATTGTGATAGTATCACCGAGGAAAAAATTTCCGGCCTGGCAGCAGATATTGAGATGGAGTTCGGCAGGATTAAAAGGGATGGCCGCCAGAATATTTACCTTAACGATCAGGAGATTTCAAGCCGAATACGCCGGCAGGATATAGACAGACATGTCTCAGATATTGCCAGTATTCCCGAGGTGCGGGAGATCATGCTGGAAAAACAGCGCCGGTTTGCCCGGGAGAAGGGAATAATAATGGATGGACGTGATATAGGCAGCAGAGTCCTCCCCGACGCAGATCTGAAGATATATCTCACAGCAAGTCTGGATGTGAGAGCACGCAGAAGATATAGAGAACTCCTGGAGCGGGGAGAGGATATATCCCTGGCAGAGGTAAGAAAAGAGCTGCAAAAACGCGATAAAAAGGATAAGAACAGAAGCCACTCCCCCTTGGTCAGGGCTGATTCAGCCATAACTATCAACTCCGATAATCTCTCAGCTGAAGAGGTGGCCGATAAAATAATAGAACTGGCGGAGAGTGAGATGAGAGAATGAAAACCATCATCTACTGGCTGGCAAAGTTAATAGTGATAGTGGTGGGAAGGATATTTTTTCGGGTCAAAATCAGGGGCAGGGATAATATCCCGGCTGAAGGCCCTGTGGTAATAATGTCCAACCATATAAGCATGCTCGATCCTCCTCTGATTGGCGGCTTTATGCCCCGCAGAATATCTTTCATGGCCAAGGAAGAGTTATTCAAAAATCCACTGTTAGGCTGGTTTTTGAAAAATCTGGGTGCTTTTCCCGTCAGAAGGGGAACTGGCGACAGAAAAGCTTTAAAGAGAGCTTTGAAGATACTCAGAGATGATCAGGTGCTGGGACTTTTTCCGGAGGGGACCAGATATCCAGAAGGTGAACTGGGTGAGCCCCACACCGGTTCAGTTATGATAGCTATCATGGGCAGGGCACCTGTGGTTCCGGTGGGCATAAAGAATATAAAGGAGAAAGGGCGGCCTGTGATCTCTTTCGGTGAGCCAATCTACCTCAATGAATATTTTGATGATCGTCCGGATAAGGCCGAGCAGAAAAAAATCGCTGATGAGATCATGGATGAGATAGAAATATTGCTGAATGAGAATTGATTTGCCCTCAACCCTTGAATGTTTGCCGAATTTATTTTAGAATATAAGCAGGAATTTGCCTGAGTTTAAAGAAATTTGATAAAGGGTATTTGTCGCTGCTGGAGGAGGGAGGTGTGCTGGGCTGGAGATAAAAAAAGCGGAAGAAGCCGGCTTCTGTTTTGGCGTTAAAAGGGCAATTGAAATGGCTACTGAAGCTGTGGAAGGTGATAAGACCAGAGAGGTATATACTTTAGGTCCTATCATTCACAACCCCCAGGTGGTAGAAAAACTGAAAAACATGGGTGTCAATACTGCAGAATCTATCGAAGAAGTGGAATCAGGGCAGATTATAATTCGCTCACACGGAGTGAGACCCGATGTGATAAAAAAGGCCCGGGAAAAGGGTCTTGAAATTATAGATGCCACGTGTCCCTATGTGAAGAAAGCTCAGGAAAATGCCAGCCGGCTGGTCGAAGATGGATATCAGACTCTCATCTATGGTGATAGAGATCATCCAGAAGTTAAAGGAATAATGGGAGCTGCCCGGGAAAAGGCTGTTATAATAGAAAATGAAGAGGATCTCAATACTGTTGAGCTGGAAAGCAGAGTTGGCATAGTCGCACAGACAACAAAATCTCCCACTTCATTTCAAAATTTGATCGTGGAACTGCTTCCCCGGGTGAAAGAATTAAGAGTATTCAATACAATATGCAATACAACTCAGATAAGACAGAAATCCGCTGTAAAGATGGCTGAAGAGGTGGAAGTGATGTTTGTCATCGGCGGTTTTAACAGTGCCAACACCAGCCGTCTGGCCGAGATGTGTGCTCAAACAGGCACTGAAACTCATCATATTGAAACTGCTGATGATATCGACTGGAACTGGATTGAGGATGCAAAAAAAATAGGTGTAACTGCTGGGGCTTCAACCCCTGATTGGTTAATAAAGGAGGTCATTCAGGTAATGAGTCAAGAGGAAAAGGACATGGAAATGGAAGAAGTCGAAGAACAGGAAGAAAAGAAGGAAGATGTGGAAGAACAGGAACAGCAGGACGAAGAAATCGAACAGGCTGAAGATGCTGAGGAGACTGAAGAAGAAGTTTCTGAAGAAGCTGCAGAAGAAACTGCTGAAGAGACTGAAGAGAAAGCTGCAGTGGAAACAGAAGAAGATGTTGAGGAAGATGATGAAGAGGCAGCTGAAGGGGCAGAGGAAGCTGAAGATGCCGGGGAGGAGACTTCCCAGGAAGAGATGATGAATGCCAATGATCTGGCCGACCTGGAAAAAGGACAGCTGGTTGAAGGGACTGTCGTTGAGATCAACGAACGAGGCATCTATGTTGATGTCAATTACAAATCAGATGGGTTTATTCCCCTGCGGGAGCTGAGCACATCTGATGTTTCAGATCCTCATGAAGTTGTTGAGCTCGATGAGGAGATAAAGGTGGTCGTGCTGACGCTGGAAGATGAAGAAGGTAACATGGTTCTCTCCCGCAAAAGAGCAGAGGAGGAAGAGGCCTGGGAGAGAATTGAAAAATCTCATGCAGAAGATGAAATAATTGAAGCTGAGATAACAAAAGAGGTAAAAGGTGGGCTTGTTGCAGATGTTGGTCTGAGAGGATTTATACCGGCCTCACATGTGGCCATCGGATATGTGGAAGACCTGAGCCAGTATGTTGGCGATACACTGCGGCTTAAAGTTATCGAGGTCGACAGAGGCAATAACAATGTTGTTCTTTCACATAAAGAGGTCCTGGAAAAGGAGAGAGAAAAACAGAAAGAGCAGACACTGGCCGAGCTGGAAGAAGGCGAGAAAGTCACCGGCAGGGTGACAAAGCTAGTTGACTTTGGTGCATTTGTCGACCTGGGGGGAATAGAAGGTCTTCTTCATATTTCTGAGATGAGCTGGGGCAGAATAGGTCATCCCTCAGATGTGCTGGAAGAAGGAGAGGAAATTGAGGTTAAAGTCCTCGATGTTGACAGGGAAAATGAGAGGATTTCCCTGGGACTGAAGCAGCTCCTGCCCGATCCTTGGGAGGAGTTTGCTGACAGGCATTATGAGGGCGAGGTTATAGAAGGTACCATCACCAAGATAGTTGATTTTGGGGCTTTCATGGAGATCGAAGATGGTATAGAAGGATTGATCCATATTTCCCAGCTCTCACAGAGGCATGTTGAGACCCCTGATGAAGTTGTAGAAGTCGGTCAGGAGAGAGAGGCCAAAATCATCAATATCGATCCCGATGATAAAAGAGTTGGGCTCAGCCTGAAGGAGCTGGAAGATCAGCAGCCAAGCACCAGAGATTCCCAGCAGAAAGAGGAAAAGGATACCTCTTCTGAAAAGGAAGACTCCGAAGAGGATCTTGGCGATGTGCCCTCTGGAGCCACAATTGGAGAAAGGCTGGGAGATCTGAAGGATATGATGGGTGACGAATAAAACCCGGATACCCGCCTGAGATATATGGACTGTTTAAGGCCTGTCGCTCTCTCATCGAGGACAGGCCTTTTTTATATGCCTTTTTAAAGCTGTTGCTTCCCCCTGAGAAATATGGTATTATCACAATGCAATGGTTTACAGTCCTGAGGATCAGTTTTTTTAAGGAGGAGCTTATAGAAGAATGGTTGAGATAGCAGAGGTTAAAAATAATTCTCTTGCTGCTCAGAAGGGCATAGAAGCAGGCGATTCACTCATAGCCATCAATGGCAGCAGACCCGGAGATTATATTGATTATATGTCCGCCATATCGGCCGGCAGATTCTCACTTACAGTGGCCAAACAGGGAGACGAAGATAGAAGTGAAAAGCATTTTTTCAATATGACCTATGGAGATAGAGTGGGCATAGAATTTGATAGCATAATCTTCGATGATCTAAAAAAATGCAATAATAGCTGCTGTTTCTGCTTTGTAGATCAGCAGCCGCCGGATGTAAGAGACAGTCTGAATTTAAAGGATGATGACTATAGGTTTTCTTTTCTGCAGGGGAGCTTCATAACACTGACAAATCTTTCAGAGGAAGAATGGAGCAGGATTATCAAACATCATCTCTCCCCCCTCTATATATCAGTGCATACGACCAACCCCGAATTGAGAAAATCGATGATGAAAAATCCTGAGGCCTCCAGAATAAATGAACAGCTCGATTTTCTGGCCGAAAACGGTATATCTTTTCATCTGCAGCTGGTGATCTGCCCCGGCTGCAATGATGGAAAGGAACTTGACAGGACATTAAACGATCTGCTCTCATATACACCTGAAACACTTTTATCTGTGGGGATTGTGCCGGTAGGCCTCACCTCCTGGCGCCCTCAGGACGATGATCTGGTAAATTTTGAGGCGGATTCGGCTGAAAATCTGTTGAGGCAGGTTGAAAGCTGGCAGAACAGCTGCCGGGAAAAGCACGGAAAAAATAATATTTATATGGCAGATGAATTCTATCTTCTGGCCGGAGAAGCAATCCCTGAAGATGATCATTATGGAGATTATCCCCAGCTGGAAAACGGCATAGGGTTGAGCAGATTGAGCAGGGATGCCTATTTTAAAAGAAGAGAGGATTTCCCTGACAGCCTGTCCGAACCCGGGGTGTTAAATATAGTTACCGCCAGGCTGGGAGGGAGAGCTTTAAAACCCGTCTGGCAGGACCTGAGAGATATAGAGAATCTAAATATGAAGCTGATCGAGGTCGATAACAGCTATCTGGGTGAAGATGTGACCGTAACGGGCCTGCTCTCCGGTGAGGATATACTCGATGAAGTTCTCTACCGCAAACCGACGGGAAAAATCATACTGCCTTCGGTTATATTTAACGATGACGGTCTGACACTTGACGGTTATGATATGAACGATTTTAAGGCCTCACCGGTCGATGGTGAATTTGTCCGCTGTGCTGGTGTGGAAGAAGTACTGGAGGTGATTTTTGATGAGCAAGCCGATTGTGGCCATCGTGGGCAGGCCCAATGTGGGTAAGTCAACACTTTTTAACAGGTTGATAAATCGAAGAAAAGCAATTGTGGAGGGAACCCCCAATCTAACCAGAGATAGAATATACGGTGAAGCTTCCTGGCAGAACGAGAAATTCACCCTGGTCGATACAGGTGGGCTGGAGCTTGAGGACAGAGATGAATTTAGAACACAGATAGAATATCAGGTCGATCAGGCTATCAGAGAATCCGACCTCATCGTGCTGGTGGTTGATGTCAGGGAGGGCATGATGCCGCTGGACAGGGAGATAGCGGAGAAACTGCGCCAGCAGCAGACGCCGGTAGTGGTGGCGGCGAATAAAATGGACGACTTTACCGCTCAGGATGAGCCCTGGGAGTTTTACAGCCTGGGCTTTGAGGATGTCATACCGGTCTCAGCAGAACACGGTAAAAATGTGGGAGATCTCTGTGCCAGGATAACCGATAAAATTTCCTCTTCTGAAAAGAGCAGTGAGGAGGATATAGCCGAGGACGTTATAGATGTGGCGGTGGTGGGAAAACCCAATGTCGGTAAATCCTCACTTGTGAATTATCTGCTGGGACAGAACAGAGTAATAGTTAGTCCGGAACCGGGCACGACCCGTGATGCAGTTGATGCTGTTCTGGAAAAGGACGGCAATAAATTTAAGCTTATAGATACTGCCGGACTTAGAAAGAAGTCCCGGGTCAAAGAGGATATAGAATATTACTCCAACATCAGAGCTATAAGGTCGATTGAGCGCTCTGATGCGGTTGTAATGATGCTCGATGCCGAAGAGGGTGTGACCGAACAGGATAAGAAGATAGTGGGCTATGCCCATGATGAGGGAAAGCCGATCGTTCTGGCTGTAAATAAATGGGATCTTATAGAAAAGAATACCCATACTGTCGATCTATACAGGGAGGAGATCTATTACCGGTTGAAATTTTTAAATTATGCCCCGGTGATCTTCATATCAGCGCTGACAGGACAGAGAGTCCATGAAGTTCTGGAGCTGGCTGAATATGTTTACGATCAATCACTGCAGAGAATCAAAACAGGTGTGCTCAACGAGGTGATTGAAGATGCAGTGCAGATGAACCCGCCGCCTTCCTATCAGGGCAAGCGCCTGAAGATATATTATACCACTCAGACCGATGTCAGTCCCCCTCATTTTGTCTTCTTTGTAAATGATCCCGACCTGGTTCACTTTGCCTATAAAAGATATCTGGAAAATAAAATACGAGATGCCTTCGGTTTTGTGGGCACACCGCTAATATTTAAATTCAAGCAAAGAGACTGAGGAGGAAGATGTGATGGAAACTGTATTGATGACTCTTATCTCTTATCTGATAGGCTCGCTGCCAACCGGGTATCTGGTCACCAAAAAAATTCTGGGAACGGATATTCGCCAGCACGGCAGCGGCAATGTGGGGGCAACAAATGTGGCCAGAAAACTTGGCTTTCGCATGGGAGCACTTGTGGCACTTGTGGATATTTTCAAGGGATTGATACCTGTGATGATTGCCCGGGCCTTTCTGCCTGCCGCTCAGCCTGCTTACCTGCTTTATATAATAGGTATTGCAGCCATACTGGGCCATGACAACTCGATATTTCTGAAATTTGACGGAGGCAAAGGTGTTGCCACCACCTTCGGTGTCATGCTGGGTATCTCTCCGGCTAGCTTTGTAGTTATGGGAGCGGTCTGGCTGTTCATAGCCTTTACACTGAAGATAGTCTCAGTTGCTTCACTTATAGGCACAATGACACTTCCCTTCTCGGCTTATGTTATGACCGGCTCTATGATGGAGGTGCTCCTGGCGGGGATTATATTTTTATCGATCGCATTCACCCACAGGGGCAATATTGAACGTTTGATGAAAGGTCAGGAAAAGCCGATAAATATGGGAGAAAATTAATGATTTAGAGCTGTGCAGGAGTGATATTATGGATTATTCGATATCGATAATAGGCTGTGGCAGCTGGGGAACTGCCATCGCCCAGGCTCTGGCCCGCCAGGGATATGAAGTCATGATCTATTCCCGCCGCAGTGAACAGGTCAGGCATATAAGGGAAAAGAGGGTGAATTCCGATTATTTTCCGGAGATAGTGTTATCAAAAAATATAGCTGCTACAGATGATCTCAAGAAAGCTCTCAGGGTAGCGGAATACATATTTATCTCAGTTCCCACTTCAGCTACAGCCGGGCTGATGGCAGAGATAGAAGATAATATTCCTTCTGAGTCCACCATAATATCGACGGCTAAAGGGATAGATGTTGAGAGCTTTAAAACAAACTCCGAACTCATCGCTGAATATGCAGAAAATCCCCTGGCCGTATTATCCGGTCCCACCCACGCCGAGGAGGTCATCAAAGAGCTTCCCTCGGCTGCAGTCATAGCTTCTCACAGCAGAAAGGTGGCAGAGGATCTGCAGGAGCTGATCTCTGACAGGCGCTTTAGAATTTACACCAATCAGGATGTGAGAGGTGTTGAGCTGGGCGGGGCTATTAAAAACATTATTGCTCTGGCTGCCGGTATATCAGATGGCCTGGGATATGGTGATAATGCCCGGGCTGCTCTGATAACAAGGGGGCTTGCTGAGATAGCCCGTCTGGGAGAAGAACTGGGCGCAGCAACTCTAACATTTTCCGGCCTGACCGGGCTGGGAGATCTGGTGGTGACCTGCAACAGCACTCACAGCAGAAACAGGACTTTTGGTTATAAGATCGGTGAGGGCAAGGATAAGAAGACCGCTCTGAAGGAAGTGGGGCAGGCTGTGGAAGGAATCAAATCGACAGAAGCAGTATACAGACAGAAAGTCCGCGGAAACATCTCCGCAGAGATGCCCATCACCGAAGAGATCTACAGTGTGCTATTTGAAGGGAAAGACCCTCTTACAGCGGTGGATGAACTCATGACACGGGATCCCAAAACTGAACTGGGGAGCCGGTGAGGGACAAAACCGGCAAAAGTATTGATCTAAAGAGGATTTTTTGCTATTTTTATTAGTGAAAGGGCAGGAGATCCTGTAAATGTCAAGAATATAGGTTAATAGAATCAAAAAATATTTAAAAGGAGGTGACTGAAATGACCAAAACAGAATTAATCGATCACGTAGCCGAGAAGACTGATATGACCAAAAAGGACTGCGATGAGATTATCAATGCCACCTTCGATTCCATCATGAACTATCTGGAGGAAGAATCTGAAAAAGAAGAGGAAAAGCGGGATAAGGTTCAGATCATAGGCTTCGGCAGCTTTGAAGTCAGAGATCGCCAGGAAAGAGAGGGAAGAAACCCTCAGAATCCTGAAGAGACCATAACTATCCCCGCCAGAAGTGTCCCCGTATTCAGAGCCGGCAAAACATTTAAAGAGGCTGTCAAATAAGCCAGTAAGAGCTGAAGCATAACAGTCTATCCAATAATAAATCATCTCGTATCTTTTATATCACCTGAATATACAAGCAAATGTTCTACATACAGTCGATTTTAGCAGAAAAATAGCTCCCAACCTTTTTATGAGAAGGGCATATCTCAGCCCTTCTTTTTTTATTTCCCTCTCAACTTTTCTCTATTCACCGGGAAGCTCAGAAATGCCGGCCAGACCTTTGATTCTATCTGTATACCTGTCAAGTGAGAATTTTCTTTCCAGACCATTTCTGTTCATATATCTTATTTTCCCGTATATTTTTCTCTCCTGCCAGGCCCTATCATGTTTGCCAAAAATCCAGGCGATACCGGCATAGCTGTTGGGATCTCTGCCGTCAAGGGCATATTTATTATTGAGATAGAGACTGATGGAATAAGCCTTCTCAGGGCTCTCGGTCCACTCCAGAATTTTTTTGCCCCAGTACATGCGGAGATAATTATGAATTTTGCCCCCGTGAATGAGCTCCAGCTGGGCGGCATTCCAGTATATGTCATGTGTCGATGCAGTCTCCAATTCCTGCCGGCCATAGGTATATTCCCGTTTATCCTGGCTGTGCTTTTTCAGAGATTTCCGGGCCCATTCGGGCAGCAGATCGGGAAAATTGTCATACTGACGGTTATAATGGACAAAATTGAAACTGAGCTCTCTTCTCACGATAAGCTCTTCCCGAAACTCCTCCAGGGCGGTTTCAGCGATTTTTCCTTCCGCCTCCTCTGCTTTTATAGCTATCTCCCGGGGAGAGATCTGGCCGAAGTGAAGATAGGGGCTCAGCTCAGACTGGCAGTTACAATCGGGATCGTTTCTATCTTGATGATAATTGGGAAGCTTCACCTCGATAAAATCTTTCAATATTTTCCTGGCCTGACTGCTACCCCCACTAATGCCGGTCAGTTCGGGAGTTTCAGAGAATAATTCTAACTCCTGCAGAAACTCCTCTTTTTCGGCAAAGTTAGCCGGCATATCAGTAAAGGAGGTTCCGGGAGGGAAATCTCCTTGTATCTCCCAGAGTTTCAGGTGCTCTTCTATCATGGGGGTTAGTTTTTTTCTCAGGGTATAAGCGGCATATTCCTCTTTATCGGAAACAGCTCTGACCGGAACTATTACATTTGTCGATATTTCCAGTAAAGCCACATTTAATCTTTGAGAGAGTTCATCCCTCCAGCTGCGGGCTGGCTTGAGATAACCAGTGTCACAGATGACCATAAAAGCATTTTCTGCCAGTTTCTCCAGCTCCTCCACGGGACTTCCTTTTCTTACGATGAAGCCGATATCATTATCGGCGAATATATCACTCAGCTCACTTATACCGTCATACATAAAGGAGTAATGGCGAAAATTACCTTCCGGATAATCCGGCATGAATACAAAGCCCACAACCAGAGGTTTATCGAGAACCCGGGCCAAATGAGCTGCTGCTGCCAGGGCTTTATTATCCCTGTAACGCTGTGCTGACTGCATCCAGTAGAGTATGAAATCCCCTTCATCCTGCAGCTCTCCGTCATTTAGCAGTTCATAATCATGGCGGGAAAAGCCTTCCTCTTTCAGTTCTTTTTCTATTATCTCTCCAGCAGACATAATTTCATCTCCTTTCTATCTTTCTATAATAGATATTGCATAAAATATGAAAAAAACCTTCATTATAATTGAATATTAGAAGGAAAAATATTTATAACATAGAATAATAATAATTACCAGGAGAAAAATTCAGCCCTATAACAGGAGGAATGAATCATGAAAGAAAAAATTCTCAAAGCTTTAAACGATCAGCTCAATCTGGAACTCTATTCTGCTTATATCTATCAGGCGATGGGAGCTCATTTTGCCAGCGAAGGCTGGGAGGGTTTTTCGGCCTGGATGGATGCTCAGGCCCAGGAGGAAATGGATCATGCCCGCAGAATCTATGATTATATCGATGAGAGAGGCGGCAGAGTCGAACTTATGGAGATAGAAAAACCTCCATTTGCCTGGGATTCAGTCTCCGCTGCTTTTGAAGATGCTCTGAAACACGAAAAGAAAGTGACAGCGTCAATCAATGAGATTGTTTCTATGGCCCGCAGTGAAGAAGATTATGCCACAGAATCCTTTCTGCAGTGGTTTGTGGATGAGCAGGTGGAGGAAGAGGATTCGGTGGGAGCTATAGTGGACAAACTGGAAAAAGCAGGCAGGGAAGGTCTCTACATCCTCGATAAGGAGCTGGGCCAGAGAGGTCAGTAATTGCTGCTGATTTTTTCCAGATTGCTTTATCGGTGATCACACCGGGGCGGGCTGCAGAACACAGCCCGCCTTCCTGCTTGAATGAACTCCATTTATCAGGTATAATTGTCCTATACGAGGATGGATGAGGTTATCTTTTATCATCACCGGTGCCGATACAGAAAGGGTGGATCTATGTTTAAATTTTTCAGGAAAATTCTGCAAAAATTGACAGGGAATAAAGGTGATAATGATGACCATATCCTCCTTCATGTCAGGGATGATAGCTGTGGAAACGTGATGGAAGTGAGGGCAATAAAAAGCTATGATCTGCACAGAATATATGAGGACGAGCTGCCCGGCGATTATCGCTTGAAGAAGATAGTCGTCTGCAATAACTGCTATAACAAAGTGGATATCGAGGTGTTCTTCGATGGAAAATATGATATAATCGATAGAAAAGCTGAAGGTGGCAGGGTTTTTGCTGAAGATGAAATAGAAGAATCCAGTCTGGAATAAAGTTAAATCGATAAATTCCACTGACAGCGGGGGGAATATATTATTATTTTAATAAAAAACATCTCCGAAATCTATCCTGCTGCAGGTGAAGAGAAGATCGAATCCGGTTTTATTCTCATAGAAGGAGGAGAAGTTTCTGACCTGGGCAGTATGGAAGATGAGAGGTATGAAGAGCTGGTTGAAGAAGATGATATCAGGAGAATATCCGGCCGGGGAATGATGGCCCTGCCCGGATTTATCAACACCCATACCCACACCGGGATGAGTATGCTGAGGGGTTTTGCCGATGACATGGATCTCATGACCTGGCTGGAGGAAAAAATCTGGCCGGCAGAGGGCAGAATGAGCGATGAGGATATTCTCTGGGGAAGCCGTCTGGCAATCGTGGAGATGCTCAAAAACGGTATCACCACCTTTAATGACATGTATTTTGCCGTGGAGAGAATTGCAGAGGCGGTTAAAAACTCCGGGATCAGGGCCCAGCTCGGCTATGGTCTCATCGAAGAGAAAGATGGAGAAGAGGGGCTGGAGCATACGGAAGAGTTTATCGACTCCTATCACAATACTGCCGGGGGAAGAATAACCTGCAATATAGCCCCACATGCTCCCTATACCTGCAGTGGCGATTATCTGAAGAAGATTGTAGATCTTTCCGAAAAATATGATGTTAGAATTCATACCCATATTGCAGAAACAGCTGCTGAGGTTGAGAACTTTGTCGACAGCCGTGATCTAAGCCCTGTAAAATACCTGGATGATCTGGGGCTTTTCACCAGACCGGTGATAGCAGTTCACTGTGTGCATCTGGACGATGGGGATATCGAAATACTAGCAGATAGAGAAGTCTCCGTTTCTCATAACCCGAGCAGCAATACAAAACTGGCCAGCGGTGTAGCCCCCGTAAAGGATATGAAAGGATATGAAATTAATATCAGTCTGGGCACAGATAGCGCAGCCAGCAATAATAATCTCGATCTCATCACTGAAGCAAGATGGGCTTCTTATCTGCATAAGGTGACAAATGATGATCCCACACTGCTTGATATTTCAGATTTGATGGCCATGATAACAGAGAATGGAGCAGAGGCTCTGGGACTTGAAAAAGTTGGCAGGATCGAACCCGGTTACTGTGCCGATCTCATTCTCATAGATAAAACATCCAGTCCTGAATTTTATCCGGAATATAACAGCCTCTCCAACCTGTTCTATGCCGTAAATTCTCCCCGGGTGGAATACCTGTTCGTCGGGGGGAGGGAGATAGTTAGCAAAGGAGAGATTCAGACCCTCGATGAGAGAGAAATTTACGAGGAGGTCACCCGGCGGGCTGAGAGGATGAACTCTTAATCTTCATGAAGGTGAGGAGCTGATAATTATGAAGAAGCCTGCAGTCCACTGCTGGCAGTGCGGAGATGAAATACCTCAGGACAGAATCCTGGGTGTGGGAGAATTTACCCATAATATCGGCAGGCTCACCGGCAAGGGTTTTGTGGCCTTTAACTGTGAAAGCTGCGGGAAGATCAGGTATCAGATATTGAATATCGACCATGAAATCCTCAATATGGGTGAAGAGAGCTCAAATACTTCTTTTCAGATGAAAGATTTCTTACCTCCGGGGCGAATAGATCTCAATCAGGTTATTAATTTTCACAGGAAGATGCGGGATATTAATTCCATGGAGAATTTTCTGGCCAGATGCAGTGAGGATGATGATCTCAAATCAGATATTCTTCATCGACCCTTCAACCGCAATGAGGATATAATAGAGCTCTTCGAAAAAATTGCCGGAAATAGACAGAAGAGGGCGATGATAGTGACACTGAATGAGGATAGATACCTCAAGGGCTGGGAAATGATGGGAGCTGGCACAGGTCGGAAGATTGATTTTGAACCCCGCAATATCTTCGGCCAGGCCCTTAAGTTTGACTGCAAGACGATGGTATATCTTGTCGATAACCTCCAGACAAACTTTGAGGAAAAGCCCAACCAGCAGCAGGTTATAGCAGTGAAAAGGCTGATAAAGGCCGGGAAGATTCTCGGCATCCCCTTCAAAGATAAGCTGGTATTTTCCGGGGATGGTTTTTACAGCTATCGCAGCTTAAATCTGATTTAGAAATGAGGCAGCAGGAGGTAATAAAATGGACGGCAAAATGAAGTCTATCCTGCTCACCCTTCTGGGAGTTATTATCCTGGGAATTGTCATTCTGGTGAGCGGCAGCAGGTTTTTTACAGATATTCTCTGGTTCAGCGAAGTGGGTTTTCTGGACGCATATCTGACCAGAATTCTGACGGAAATTGGACTTAGGGTCTTAATTGGGGTCATAGCCTTTTTATTTTTCTATTTCAACCTGCGCTACACCAAAAAAGAGGTCATGCTCTCTATCAATGTTTACGATGATGATCAGGTCAGCTCGATATTCCAGGACAGACAGATGCCGGTTCTGGACTGGCTTACAGCCGGGCGGATAAAAATACTATATCTCGGCTTCAGCCTGTTTATGGCACTGATATTCAGCACTATTGGTTCAGGCATCTGGGAACCTGTGCTGAAATTTCTCAACCAGCAGCCCGCAGGAATCACAGATCCTATCTTTGGCAATGATATATCATTTTATCTATTCAGCCTTCCCGTCTGGGAATTCGCACGGGAGATTGCCGTGCTTTTAGTTGTGCTGACCGCAATACTGGTCGGCTTTATCTATCTGTTCACCTCCGGTTTTCTCAGCGGTGTGGGCTCAAATCCCGGAGAGAAGATGGACTTCAATCTATCGGCCAGAGCCAAGAAACACCTGACAATACTTCTGGCCCTATATCTCGTAACCAAGATTGTAGACTACCGGCTTTCGATGTATCAACTTCTCTATTCCGATAGGGGTGTGGCCTTCGGGGCCAGCTTTACGGATATTCATGCCACACTGCCGGGCCTTAGGATTCTGCTGGTGCTGGTCGTGATACTGACAGGACTTGTACTATTCTCTCTCTACAGAAAGAAATACAAGCTGATACTCGGTGTGATAGGTGTCTGGCTTGTGGCCGCAGTATTTTTCGGTGCGGCTTATCCTCAGTTTGTGCAGAGATTCAGGGTGGAACCCAATGAACTCGCCCGGGAAAGGCCCTATATTGAGAACAATATTGAGATGACGCTGGCCGCCTACGACCTCGACGAGGTGGAGGAGGAGAGCTTTCAGCTCGATTACAATCTCTCCCGGGAGAATATCGATAACAATCCGGGAATATTTGAAAATGTGAGATTATGGGATGAGAGGCCGCTGCAGACCACATTCAGCCAGCTGCAGGAACTGAGACAGTATTATTCCTTTAGAGATGTCGATGTCGATCGCTATCAGATAAATGGTGAATACCGCCAGGTAATGCTTTCCCTGCGTGAGCTGGATAAGGACAATCTACCCTCACATGCTCAGACATGGGTCAACCGCCACCTTCAATATACTCACGGTTATGGCACGGTTATGACAGGAGTCAGCGAGGCGACCGAAGAAGGGCTGCCCCGGTTTCTCATTCAGGATATACCGCCCAGAACCGATACAGATCTGGAGATAAAAGAGCAGTCGATCTACTACGGCGAAAACACCAACGAATATGTAATAACCAACAATGAAGAGGGTGAATTTCACTATCCCGTCAACGGAGAGAATGTCTATACTCAGTATGAAGGCAGCGGCGGTGTGGAGATGAGAGGACTTTTCCGCAGGGCATTATTTTCTTTGAGGTATCAGGATATTCAGATTATGCTGGCCGATACCATCAGAGATGAGTCGAGAATTATGTTCGACAGGAATATACAGGAAAGGGTGAATAAGGTCGCTCCCTTCCTGCAGTATGACGATGATCCCTATCCGGTGCTGGCAGATGGCAGAATTCACTGGATACAGGATGCCTACACGCTATCAAACCGCTATCCCTATTCTGAACCCTACAACCAGAATATGAACTATGTGAGAAATTCGGTCAAAGTCGTCGTAGATGCCTATGAGGGAGATATGAATTTCTATATAGCTGAAGAGGATGATCCCATAGTTAACACCTATGCCAGTATATTCCCCGACATGTTCCATTCACTGGAGGAGATGCCGGAGGGCCTGAGGCCTCATATCCGCTATCCCCGGGATCTATTCTCCATTCAGACCGATATTTACAGAATATATCATATGACAGATCCCAATATTTTCTACAACCGCGAGGATGTCTGGGAGATCCCCCGGGAAAATTATGCCGGCCAGGAGATACCGGTTGAACCCTATTATATCTCCACCGTTCTGCCCGGAGAGGATGAGGTTGAGTTTACGCTGATGATGCCCTTTACACCCGCTCAGAGAAACAACATGGTGGCCTGGCTCGGTGCCAGATCTGACGGTGATAATTACGGTGAACTCAAACTCTACAGCTTCCCCCGGGGTGAGCTGGTCTACGGACCCTCACAGATCGAATCCCGGATAGATCAGCACGGTTATATATCCCAGATGCTGAGCCTGTGGGATCAGGTCGGTTCACAGGTTATAAGGGGTAATCTGCTGGTGCTGCCCGTGGAAAATTCGATCGTATATATCGAACCGGTTTATCTGCAGGCGGAAAGGGGAGCTCTGCCCGAACTGCGCCAGGTCATAGTTGCCTATGGCGATAGAATAGCCATGGAGGATAATCTGGAAAGAGGCCTGGAAGTTGTCTTTGGAGAAAGAGACCCCACACATGATATAGAGGATGTTGAAGCAGAAGAGCTGGAAGGAATGGAAGATGATATAGATATGCCCGAGCCGGATCTGGAGGCTGAACTGCCGGAAGAGGATCCCGAAGAACCTCTTGACCCGCCTGCAGTGGAGCCGGAAGTGGAAGAGGAGATCGATATTGAAGCTCTGCCGGAAGAAGCAGAGGATATCATAGCCGATATCTCCCGTGCCTATCGTCAAGCCCAGCAGGCCATGCAGCAGGGTGACTGGGCCGAGTACGGTCAGAGCATGCAGAGACTGGAAAATCTGCTGGAACGGCTGGAAGCAGAAAATTAAGGGATAGATTGTGAGGAGGCGGCTTTTTGCAGCAGAATAAAATGCATATCGAAGAGATTGAGGAACTGGCCCGGCAGCATGGTTTCAGATCTGCCGGGTCTGTTTCTGTTTCCCGGCTGGAAGAGGCCGGTATGGAAAAGATGGATATTCTGCCCCCGGATACGCTGAACATTCTGGTTTTTCTTCATCCCTATCCCCGGACAGAATCGGTACGGTTCGATGATATAAAGGACGACAGCATCGAGATAGATATAGCAAAATTCGCCCGACTGCAGGATTATCATGATGTTCTGGGAAGAAAACTGGAAAATATTGTTGCTGAACTCTCGCGCAGAAGCGGGGCCAATCACAGCTGGTGCGGTATTGACAGCCATCCTCTGCCGGAAAAGCAGATTGCCGTCAAGGCTGGGATAGGCTTTCAGGGGCGGAACACGCTGCTCATATCGCCCAGATACGGCTCCTTTGCCTTTCTGGGGGTTGTGGCCACCCCGCTCGATATAAGCTCTCACAGGCCTGTTACAGCGGCAGAGAAGGGAACTGAATACTTCTGTGCTGACTGTAGACTCTGCCAGCAGAGCTGTCCCACCTCTGCCCTAAAAGATGGGCCGGCTCTGGATAGAGATAGCTGTATCAGCGCCCTCACCCAGGAGACAGGGCGAATGCCCTGGCCGGTTCTGGCCGGGATGGGGAATAATTTCTGGGGATGTGATATCTGCCAGGATGTGTGTCCCTATAACCAAAAAGATGATAGTTTTCAGTCCGATCATATCTCAGACTGGACGGAAGTCGATAATCTCTCGGTGGAGGAGATACTCAGATTTGACAGAAACAAGCTGCCGCATTCCTTTGCAAGATATGCCTTCAGCTGGAGGGGAGCGCGTATATTGGTCCGAAATATGCTCATCGTGCTGGGCAATAATAAAAAGCCCACACATGAAAACCTGGTAAAGGAGATTACCCGATCCAGATCATCTGTGCTCAGATATCACGCCTATTACTGTCTTTACAGATGGTACTGGAGCAGAGATAAGGAGAGGGCAGTTAATTTCCTGCGTTCACAGCTCGAATCTGAAGAGGATAACCTGAACAAAACTGAACTGAAAGAGCACTGCAGAGGTGAGGAGGAATTCAGCAATGTTAGAGATTACCATCGACGGAGAAGATCATAGTTTTCAGCGGGGATTAACACTGGCGGAGATGTTTGAGGCCAGCTCTCTTTCCAGCAACAGAATAGTGGCGGCTATTATCGATAATGATATCCACCGCCTGAACTACAGTCCCGATACAAATTGCAGTGTAAAGACCGTAAACAGGGGGGAGGAGCTGGGCAATAGAGTATACAGGCGCAGTCTTTTTATGCTCTTATGCAAAGCTGTATATGATCTCTACCCTGATGCCGATCTTAAAATTGAGCATTCCCTCAGCAACGGTGTATACTGTGAACTGCTGAAGGATTCTCCCCTTACACGCCATGACCTTAAGAGAATAAAGATAAAGATGAACGATCTGAAGGAGGATAACATTCCCCTGATCGAGGAAAGATTCAGCAAAAATGAGCTCATAGAGGTTTACCGGGAGGAAGGGCATGAGGATAAAATCGAACTTCTGAAGAGATGTGATGACTGTGATGATTTTAAGGCTTACAGGCTGGAAGATTACTATGATTATTTCTATTATCCACTTCTTCCCTCCACCGGTTACCTGGAAAAGTTTAATCTGCATTACTGTATGCCTGGTTTTGTCCTGCTCTTTCCCCACACCCAGAATTCGGAGAGGGTTCCGGAATTTGTCGATCAGCCCAAGCTGGCGAATATGTTTCTGGAATACGAAAGGCTGGGGGAAATCCTGGGTGTGGAACACGTATCAGATCTCAACCAGATCATTGCAGATGATGAACATCAGGAGCTGGTGAGGATTTCCGAGGCTCTCCATGAGAGAAAAATTGCCAAAATTGCCGATCAAATCTATGAAGAAATTGAGAACAGAAAGATCATACTCATAGCCGGTCCCACATCTTCGGGCAAAACCACCTTCACCCACCGGCTGGCCACACATCTCAGGGCAGATGGTCTCAAACCCGTGGCCATCTCCACAGATGACTATTTTGTCGATCGGGAGGAGACACCGGTGGATGAGGAAGGAAATAAGGATTTCGAGGCCCTGGAGGCCATCGATCTTGATCTCTTCAACGAGCATCTTCTCAAATTGATCCAGGGAGAGGAGATAGAGCTGCCCGAATTCAACTTTGAAACCGGCGAGAGGGAGATGAGCGGAGAGAAGCTGCAGATAGAAGAGGATCAGCCGGTGCTTGTGGAGGGAATCCACGGTTTAAATGAGAATCTCACACCTGTAATACCCAAAAATCAGAAGTTCAAGATTTATGTCAGCGCACTGACCCAGCTCAACATTGATCAACATAACAGAATGCCCACTTCGGACACCCGGCTTATGAGGAGGATAATCAGGGATTATAAATACCGGGGGCATGATATTGAGACCACAATAGATTGGTGGCCTCAGGTTAGAAGCGGAGAGGAGGAGAACATTTTTCCCTTCCAGGAAAATGCCGATGTCATGTTCAACTCCGCTCTTATATATGAACTGGCAGTCATAAAAAAGTACCTGCTGCCTCTGCTGAAGAGAGTAGATCGCTCCAGCCCTATCTACCATGAGGCCAGGAGGTTAAGAGAAGTTCTCTCCTATGTGACCCCCATGCCTGATCTGGCCGTACCCCAGACTTCCATTCTGAGAGAATTTATAGGGAAGAGCGCCTACAGATAAAAGCGCTCCTCGATTATATTCTTTATCTCGGACCAGCTGTCAACACGGGCCAGATAGTGGCTTTCATCCAGATCCTGATTGTGATGGCGGTCAAATAACAGCACCGGCACACCGATTTCATTTAAACTGATCACATTCTCCTTTTTGTCATCGACAAAAAGCTCTAAATTCATCTGTTCTGCCCGCCGGGCCTTATCACTGTCGTGTATAAGTCGGTCATACTCTATGCCGTGTTTTTCCAGCCAGTTTTCGGTTGTTTTTCTGTGCCGGGAATCTCTGGCTGTTATCAGAATTATCCTGCTGTTGTTTTCTTTGAGCTCCTTTAAAACAGCATCTGCTGCGGGAGCTGGAGGTACTGAGGCATAGATATCAGTTAAATATTTCTGCAAAAAATCCTCCAGCGTGGAACGTGAGATATCATAGGCCCGGCAGAAGTCATAGCTGTTTTCTTTAATTTCAACCCTATCATCGAGGTATCTGGCCAGATATCTGGTCCAGATATTTTCATCACCCCGGCCTTCTGCTGTCAGAACGCCATCTATATCGAAGCCGAACCTTTTGACCATATTTTATTCCTCCTGTTTTTTTATTTCAATATAATCTTATCATCTATGGATATCCAGCACAACATCTTAAATAGTGGAAAGGAGATAGAAATTGCAGCAGGAAAATACAAAAAGGATAAGAGAAATCCTGGCGGAAAAATACCCGCTGCCCAGCACGGCTCTCAAATTTGACACACCTTTTCAGCTGCTGGTGGCAACCATACTCTCCGCTCAGTCCACCGATTCACAGGTGAACAAGGTGACATCTGACCTTTTTGACAGATATTCCTCACCGGAGGAATTTGCCAGCCTGAACAGGGAAACACTGGAAGAAGAGATCCGCTCGATCGGCCTGTTCAGAAATAAGAGCAGATTTATAATCGAAGCCAGCCGCAGGATCATAGAAGATTTTTCCGGAAAAGTGCCGGCAGATTTTGATAAGCTGCTGGAGCTTCCCGGTGTGGGCCGCAAGACAGCAAGTGTTGTCATGTACGCCGCTTTTTCCAGACCGGCATTTCCTGTCGATACCCATGTTTTCAGGGTCTCAAACCGTCTGGGCCTGGCTGATAGTGATAATCGAGACGAGGTGGAGAGACAGCTGAGAGATAAAATCCCCGAGGATGAGTGGGGAGATATGCATCTGCGGCTGATATATCACGGCCGGGAAACCTGTAAGGCCAGAAATCCCCGCTGTGAGAAGTGTTCTCTCCGAAAATACTGTGATTACTATTCAAATTTAAAGAGAGAGGGTGATATGGATGAATTCTGAAGAAAAAAGATTGGAAGGGTTCAAAAGCTTTCAGGTTGGACAGAGCTGGCAGGGAAACATCTCCCGAGGAGAGGATCTGCTGCTGGGCCTGGAAGAGACGGTGAAAAAGCTGGGTATCAGTTCTGGATTTGTGCAGGTGCTGGGGGCGGTAAGAAGTGCCAGGCTCGGTTATTTTGATCAGGAGAAGATGGAATATGAATATCATGAGTTCGATAAACCCCTGGAAATACTGCACTGTATGGGCAATATCTCACTCCAGGATGAAAGCCCTGTTATCCACGCCCATATCGTTCTCGGTGACGAAGAGAGCCGGGCTTTCGGCGGACACCTGGCCCGGGGAACAGAGGTTTTCGTGGCCGAGACAATAATTCAGGAATATAAGGGTGAGCCTCAGTTTCGCAGAGAGGATCCCCGCTCGGGTCTTACACTCTGGAACTTCTGATTTCGGATAAATTATGCTGGAGAGGAGAGAGTTTGCCGGTGCCATACTCAAAATACTTTCTCATAATATCTATCATTGTCCTGATAATACCGTTGGGCTCAGCTGAATTAACAGCACTTGAGAGAACTGCTGAGCTCTATCACTCCGGTGAATACGAAAAAGCCATAGATCATCTGCAGGTTTTTATAGAGGAAAATGCTGGTGATGAGGAGAAAGCCGACCTTTTCCGCCATCAGGCATTTCTCTTTAAGGAGAAAGGAGAGATGTCGGATTATGCCGATAGAATGCAAAAAGCTATGGAGTTAAAGCCGGATGATGAGGGATTGAAGCTGGAGACGGCAGTTGCTCTCTATCAGACCGCCAAGAGAGAAGAGGCTTCAATTCTCTTCGATGAGCTTATAATAGCCCTGGAAGATGGAAGGGCAGATGATCTGGATAAGACAGAGATCAAAAGAGCATATTTTTATCAGGGCAAAAATGCACTGGCGCGGGGAAAGTTAAATAAGGCCCGTTCCAGCTGGCTGGAGGGTCTGTCCCGGCAGAAAAGCCCTCAGTTTTACGTGGCTCTGGGAGAGCTAAAAGAGCAGAGTGGGGAGAAAGAACCGGCACTAACATACTATGAAAAAGCTCTTGATGAGGATGGTTCACTTAACTATCTCTATCCCAGAAAAGCTGAGATATACGAGGAAAAAGAAGAATATCGGCATGCTCTAAATTACTGGCAGAAAAGCCTAAGAACAGGCATACTGCCGGAGGAAGCAGAGGAGAATATAGAACGCATTGAAAATATGCTTCCCGCCCCCGTTCCTGAAGAAAGAGAGGATCATCCCCCTGAAGTTGAGGTGCCGTGGCAGCCTGAATGGAGTGAGGTGAGAGAAGTCCCCGAATTTTCTGATATACCCCGTGTCAGGGTCAGACTGGGTGAAAGCCGCCATAAGGCTTTAATCGCCTTTGACAGCAATTTTACAGTCAGAACGGAAAATAATAACAGGCTGATAAGCGGTGAGGAAGAGGATATATGGCGAATTTCAATGCAGGAGGGTGATTTTCTTCTGCAGAAGGAGGATTCACCGGAAAAGCGGGCAATCTTTCCCGCAGATGAATATCTTACCATTGAATCCAGCCAAGAAAGCTCTTCCTTTATGATCCAGAACGTAGCCTATGGTCAGGATTATTATTGGGCTGGAAGTGAGGACAGACAGTACAGAGGTAAGCTGATTCTCTCACCTCAAAAAGATGAGGGTAAATTCATAATGATAAACGAACTCAACCTGGAAGAATATCTTCTTTCTGTTGTTCCGGCTGAGATGCCATCTTACTGGCCTGAAGAAGCTCTCAAAGCTCAGGCTCTGGCGGTGAGAAGTTATGCTCTCAGCAATCTGGAAAACCGCCACAGCGGTTCTGAATATGACCTGTGTGATACCGTTCACTGTCAGGTCTATGAGGGCGTAAATTCTGAAGCTGAAACCAGCAGCAGCGCGGTCCAGCAGACCGCAGGAGAAGTTGGAATATATGAGGATGAGATAATTACGGCAGTATACAGCAGTAACAGCGGCGGCCATACCGGGGCCAGCGAGGAAATATGGGGGGGAGAGCTCTCCTATCTGACCGGTGAGAATCTCCAGCTGGAAGCAGAATATGAGTTCCCACTTCTGCCCGGGGATCTACAGGACTGGCATCTGAAAGATGTGCGGACATTTTCCGGCCCCGGAGGTTATACAAGTGCAGAGGCCTATCGCTGGATTAGAGAAGTTGATGCCGAATTTCTCAGGCGGCAGTTTGATCTGGCAGAGATAGAGGACATCATAGTTGAGAGCAGAACTCCCGCCGGCTATATCAACTCCCTGAAGATAAGAGGTGGTGCAGATAATATTATTCTGTCCGGTGATACGATACGCAGCTCACTGGGCGGGTTGAGAAGCAATAAGTTTTTCCTGCACAGAGAGCTTGATTCTGAAGGGAATTTTGTCAGCGTAATATTGCATGGTGCCGGCTGGGGACATGGAGTTGGCATGGATCAGACTGCAGCTGCCAATATGGCCGCTGCAGGGCTGGGCTACAGAGAGATATTTACCAATTTTTATCACGATATAGATATAGAAAAAATTTATTGAATGAGTGGTGTATTAAAGATGATGATTAAATTTTTGGGCACGGGGACCTCTCATGGTGTACCTGTGCCGGGATGTAAATGCGATACCTGCACATCTGATGATCCCCGCAACACCAGATACCGAACCTCCCTCTATGTCAAATATGAGGGCTGTTGCATGCTGATAGACACCCCACCTGAACACAGGCTGCAGATGATTGAATACGGTCCGGTTACTCCGGATATAATACTTTTTACACATGAACATGCCGACCATATAATGGGTTTTGATGATATCAGAACACTGAACTGGAGGAAGAACGGACACATTGACTGCTACTCTAACCGCAGAACAAAAGAGAGAATCGAGAAGATATTTTCCTATATGTTTTCCTCCAGCTGCAGGGCCAGCGGTGGTCTCCCCCGGGCGGATCTGCACGAAATTGATGATCTGCCTCCACCTTATAATAGCTTTATAGAGCCCCTGAATGTCCTGCACGGAAAATCTGAGGTGCTGGGTTACAGGATTGGCCCCGCGGCTTACATAACGGATGTGAGTGAAATCCCTTCGAAAACAAGGAATATGCTCGCCGGTATAGAATTATTGATATTAGGGGTATTGCGACGGGAAAAACATCCTACCCATCTTTCCCTGCGGGAGGCTATAGAGCTGGTCGATGAACTCGATGTGCCAGCAGTTTATTTTGTGCATATGTCACATAAGCTGGAACATAAAAGCACAAACAGAGAGCTCCCCGAACATATCAATCTGGCATTTGATGGCCTTAAACTGGAGCTGTAATGATGAATATAGTTCTAGTAAATCCACAGATCCCCCAGAACACGGGCAATATAGCCCGAACCTGCTCGGTGACCGGCAGCACATTACATCTCATCCGACCTCTGGGCTTTTCCCTGGATGATAGGTATCTGAAGAGAGCGGGTCTGGATTACTGGGATCAGCTGGATATACAGATTTATGATGATCTCGATGAATTCCTGCAGTGCTGTCCCCGGGAGAGGATGTATCTCTTTACAACCAGAGCTAATAGCTGTTACCATGAGATAGAGTATGAAGGTGATGAATATCTACTCTTCGGCCAGGAAACAGATGGTCTCGATGAGGATTTTGTCAGTGAAAATTTTCTGCACAGCCTGAGAATTCCGATGCAGGACTGGGCCAGATCCCTGAACCTGGCCAATTCCGTAGCAATAGTCCTCTATGAAGCTTACAGACAGCTGGATTTCCCCGGTTTTAACCGTAAAGGAGATTTCCTCAAAGAATTTTAAAGGATATATACATATGCAGGAGGAATACAAGATGGTAAATGTGGACTTGCTGAAAGAAATGTGTGAACTGCCTGCAGTATCCGGTTATGAAAAGGAGATGCAGGATATACTCAAAGATCATTTTCAGCCTCTAGCAGATGACTGTCGGAGAGATGAGCTGGGCAATTTTATAGCCAGAAAAAAGGGTAAAGATTGTGGTATCAGCATTATGATAGCTGCCCATATGGATGAAATAGGGCTGATGGTAAAGAAGATTGATGAGGATGGCTTTCTGCGAATTTCTGCTGTAGGGGGAATAGATCCCCGAACACTGCCCGGCCAGAGAGTCTGTGTGCACGGCCGGGATAAACTCGAAGGTGTCATAGGAGCGATGCCTCCCCATCTTCTGGATAAGAAGCAGCGAAATAAGGCCCATAAATTAAAAAATCTATATGTTGATACCGGCTATGACAGAGAGGAAATTGAAAAGCTGGTAAGTGTGGGAGATATCATCTCCATAAGAAGAGATCTAAAGGAGCTTGAAAATGAATACGTGAGTGGAAAGGCCCTTGATGACAGGGCAGGAATTCTCCTCATGTATGAATGTGCTAAAGAGCTGGCTGATTACAATCACCGGGCAGAGGTCTCTTTTGTGGCAACCAGCCAGGAAGAAGTTGGTGTCAAAGGAGGTATAACCTCCGCCTACAATCTAGATCCTCAGATTGGAATAGCCATCGATGTAACACATGGTCTGATGCCCGGTGTGGACAAAAACAAGGCGGTGGAGATGGAAAAGGGCCCGGTGATTTCCTTCGGCCCTCATGTCCATCCAGACCTCTTTGAGCTTATGAAGAAAACCGCTGATGATCGCAGCATTCCCTGCCAGATTCAGCCCACCCCTTCACCCTATGGAACTGATGCTGCCGGCATTCAGGTGGCACGGTCTGGAGTTGCCACAGCGCTTTTGAGCATCCCCCAGCGTTATATGCATACCTCGGTGGAGATGCTCTCACTGAAGAACATAAAGGAAGGTGCCATTCTGCTTGCCAGGGTTATAAATAACGTAGACGATGAGTTTGTGGAGGGATTGACATGCTTTTAGAAAAATTAAGTGAGGCTTCAGGTGTGGCCAGCCGGGAGGATGAGGTCCGGGAGATCATCAGAGATGATATCTCCGATCATGTTGAGGATATATATACTGATGTAATGGGAAATCTCATAGCCTGCCGGGGCAGAGAAAAGTCAGGCCCGGTTACGATGCTGACAGCACATATGGATGAAGTGGGTCTGATGATCACCAATATAAGAAAAGATGGCCTGCTGGATTTTATGAAAGTGGGCGGAATAGATAAGAGAATTCTGGTCTCAAAAGTCGTTAATATAGGCTCTGATGGTATCAGAGGTGTTATAGGGTCTAAAGCTATACATCTGCAAAAAAAGTCGGAGAGAAAAAAGCCTATCGATATCGATAATCTCTATATCGATATCGGTGCTACCAGCAGAGCGGAGGCCAAAAAACTTGTAAATGCCGGGGATGCAGCTGTCTTTGAATCCAGCTTTGAAAAGCTGGATAATGATATGGTGCTGGGCAAGGCCTTTGACGATAGGACCGGCTGTGCTCTGCTGACCGAAGCGGCAAAAATCGAGCCCCGGGTCCCCACATATTTTGTCTTCACGGTACAGGAAGAAGTTGGCCTGAGGGGAGCCAGACAGGCAGCTTACAGCATAGACCCGGATATATCAGTTGTTGTGGAGGGAACTACAGCCGCCGATGTGCCGGATAACGAAGAACATAGATATTCAACTTCTGTAGGAGAAGGACCGGCTCTGACCATCAGGGATAGAAGTCTAATCAGCAGCAGACCTCTTCTGCAGCTGCTGATAGAGACGGCTGAGAGCGGGAATATTCCCTATCAGTTCCGCCGCACTACCGCCGGAGGAAATGATGCCGGTGTTATACATCTGACCAGAGAGGGAATACCCTCAGCGGTTATCTCTGTTCCCTGCAGATATATTCATTCCCCTGTAGCGATGATGGATCTGGATGATTATAACTCATCTTCTGATCTGCTCAAAAAATTCATCTCAGAAACCATAGAGGAAGGGAAGTTGAATAAATGATTGAGATACTGGAGAAATTAACTGGTGGCTTTGGTCCTGCCGGTGAGGAGAATATAGTAAAAGAAATTGTAAAATCTGAGCTGGAAGAACACTGTGATGAGATATGGGAGGATAAGCTGGGCAATCTGGTCATCCACCGCCGGGGTGGTAATTCTGAGCTGAAGATTATGCTGGCAGCACATATAGATGAAATAGGTTTGATGATAACCCATATTGAAGAGGAAGGTTTTCTGCGCTTTACACCTGTGGGTGGTGTGAAGAAAAAGAACGTTCCCCATAAGAGCTTCGTATTTTCAGATGGGATTAAAGGTACAGTTGGAGTTGAAGATCTCGAGGATAATGATAAATTGAAGTTTGAGAAGATGTATATGGATATCGGAGCAGAGGATAAAGAAGAAGCGGAAAAGCTGGTCTCGGTTGGAGATACTGCTGTCTACGCCCGAAACTTTGTCAACGCCGGAGGCAGGATTATAGCCAACAGCCTTGATGATAGAGCGGGATGTGCTGCACTGGTCAAGCTGATGCAGGGACTGAAAGAATCACCTCATGATCTCTACTGTGTATTTACAGTTCAGGAAGAGGTGGGCTGCCGGGGTGCTAAAACAGCAGCCTATGATATCAATCCCGATATTGCTCTGGCAGTCGATGTCACCGCCACTGGTGATACTCCTGAATCCAGGCCCAGAGAGATGGCTCTGGGTGAGGGAGCGGCAATCAAAGTTATGGATAGAGGCAGCATATCACATCCTCAGATCAAGAACCTTCTGGAGAAACTGGCCACCGATGCCGGGATAGAATATCAATTTGAGGTGCTGGAATTTGGAGCTACAGATGCCCATTCCATGCAGCTCACCAGGGGAGGAGTGCCCAGTGGTACTCTTTCCATTCCCTGCCGCTATATACATACACCACATGAGATGATAGATGGAAATGATCTGGCAAGCACCATCGAATTGCTGGAGGAATTTGTCAGCTGTGAAGAGGTCAGTGAGATATAAAAGATATATAAAAAGAAGAATAGCTGGGGGTAGGAAAATTATCATGGTCGGAGACAATATGTTCAAAACCTGGTCCACAGCGGTATCAATTCTGATGCTGCTGGTTATTGTCTTCAGTTCGGGCGCAGAAGCTGGAACGCTCAGGAGAGGCGACATAGGCCCAAGAGTAGAGGAGCTGCAGAGAGCACTGACATTGATCGGGTATGAAGTTGAGGATGACAGCGTTTATGATGGAGAAACAGAGGATATAATTGAAGACTTTCAAAAGGAAATGGGAATATCCGTGGACGGCATATACGGTTATGAAACCCGGGAGGCTCTTTCCACAGAGCTTGTCAATCTGCTTGACACCAAAGAATACACTGTCGAACAGGGAGACACTCTATCCAGCATAGCAGAAAGTCAGAATACCAGCCTGGAGAAGATAATGATCTTAAATCAGCTCGACAATACTTCTATAAGGCCCGGCAGAGAGCTGGAAGTTCCGGTTTCCGATCAGGATGACGATATCTCGGTAGGAAGGGGTGGGGAAAATTTTCGAATCGAAGATAGAGAGCAAACACATTCCAGTGCGGAAGAGCAGACATTTTCCTATACAGTTCAACCCGGAGATACCTTAATATCAATTTCCGCCCGCTTTGATGTCGACGTATCGACGATTCAGAGCCTGAATAATCTCGGAGACAGCCAGATAGTGGCCGGTCAGGAGCTGGAAATTCCCGGTTCTGAACAGCGAAGACATATCTCAGCCCTGGAGCGATTAAATTTCCGCTGGCCCACCAACGGGCGAATAACCTCTGATTTTGGACATCGCACCCACCCTCTCACAGGAGAGAGCGATTTTCACACAGGCATAGATATTGCTGTCTCATACGGTACACCGATCTATGCCGCGGAATCCGGCAGGATCAGCTTTTCCGGATGGCAGGGCGGATATGGACATACAATAATAATTGATCATGGTGACGGCATCGAGACACTCTATGCCCATAACTCCCAGCTCAATGTGAATGAGGGGGAAAGGGTGAATAAAGGAGAGATCATAGCCTATTCCGGCAATTCCGGCACAAGCTCAGGTCCCCATCTTCACTTTGAGATTATCGAAGAGGGAGAACATATAGATCCACTCCATCATCTTCCCTGATAGGAGCAGATATCGATGTCAGCAGCCTATAAGTTTCTCAAAGGTCCTATAAAATCACGCCGGCTCGGTTCCTCACTGGGGATAGATCTTCTCCCCCGCAATATTTGCAGCGAAAATTGCATCTACTGTGAATGTGGTCCCACTGAAGTGCTGACAGCAGAGAGAAAAGAATATGTGCAGACGGAGAAGGTCATAGCTGAACTGGAGGAAAAGCTCTCACAGCAGCCGGCCTGCGATTATATCACTTTTTCCGGCAGAGGAGAGCCGACACTGCACGAAGATATCGGCGAGATCATAGATTTTATCACCACAGAATTTCCCTCCTACCGGATAGCAGTGCTGACCAACAGCACACTCCTAAAGTGTGCTGGTGTCAGAGGGGAGCTGATGAAAGCCGATCTTATTGTCCCCTCTCTGGATGCCTCCAGAGAAAGCACCTTTCAAGAGGTCTGCCGGCCGGCTGGAGGCATATATCTGGAGGATATCGAAAAGGGGATAAAGCTTCTCTCCGAAGAGTTTTACGGGAAGATATTTCTGGAAATTCTATTGATGCCAGGTATCAATGATTCTCCCCGGGAGATAGAAGGTTTTAAAAGAATAATACATCAGATTGATCCGGATAGGATCGACCTTAACAGTGTCGACAGGCCCCCTGTCGAAAGTAACGCTGCAGGGATGACGAAGAAAAGACTGCAGTCTATTGCCAGGAAACTTCCGGGTAAAATTAAGGTGTTTTAGGGGAGATGATAATATGTCTTTGGGCTGGATAATATTTATACTTGTTCTGCTGTTTTTTATCATCATACCTGTCATCAAAAATAAAATAGTCAGCTACAAGAGAGTCAAAAAGATGAAGAGCATAGAAGAGGAGAGGGATAGCAGGGTAATAACTCTGATCCACAGGCAGGAAATACTGAGCTTTATCGGTATTCCCTTCACCAGATTTATCAATATCGAGGATTCAGAGGAGGTTCTCAGAGCAATACGCCGCACACCCGATGACAGACCGATTGATTTTATCCTCCACACTCCCGGCGGACTCGTTCTGGCTGCAGAGCAGATAGCCATGGCTATCAACAAACATCCCTCTCAGGTGAGAGTTCTGGTACCTCATTATGCCATGTCCGGAGGGACACTGATAGCGCTGGCCGCGGATAAGATAGTTATGGACCAGAATGCGGTGCTGGGGCCGGTTGATCCCCAGGTGCGCGGATATCCGGCTGTTTCCATTAAGAATGTTGTCCGGAGAAAAGATATTGATGAAATAGATGACGAGACGCTGATCCTGGAGGATGTAGCTCATAAAGCCACCGTCCAGCTCGACAATTTTCTCAGAAAAATTTTAGACGATAAATTTGAGACCGGGGAGATAGACAAAATTATTGCCAATCTATCCCGGGGAAAATTCACCCATGATTTTCCCCTCACCTGTGAGGTCCTGCAGGAGTTAAATATCGATCACCATACAGATCTGCCCGGTATGATCTACGAGCTGATGGAGCTTTATCCCCAGCCCGGAAAAGGCAGACCCTCGGTTTATTATGTTAATTAGCTCCTATAGCTTATACTGTTGATTTTAAATATCCGGAAATTCATCAATAGCATTTCGCTTCTGCTCGGCATCTGTATGGGTATATATCTGGGTTGAGGATATGCTGGAATGGCCCAGCAGATCTTTGACAACATTGAGATCTTTGGTCTCCTGATAGAGAGTGGAGGCGAAAGTATGCCTCAGTTTGTGGGGGGTTATCTTGCTGGCATTTCTGAGGCCGGCCATTTTGGCATATTTTTTCACCATATGCTGGACAGTGCGCACACTTATTCTCCTGCCCCGGGAGGATAAGAAGAGGGCATTTTCATCCTCTTCTTCCTTGATATCAATCTTTTCTCTTTCCGGCAGATAATCGAGAATTGCGGTTATAACATCTTCATGGAGGGGAACGTATCTTTCTTTATTTCCCTTGCCGAAGAACATGAGTGTCTCGTCATCGAAATCGATATTATCGAGATCCAGCTCCACCAGCTCCGAGACTCTCAGCCCGCCGTAGAGAAAGATCTTGACAATGGCCAGATCTCGAATTTTATGGCGGGAATCTGAGTTTTTGATCGTGCGCAGATATTTTCTGGCCTGATTCATCTTCATATATATGGGTTCTGCTCTGTTTTCTGTTTTGCTCGTTTCAATATTCTCTGTGGGATCCCTCTCCAGATAGTTTTTTTTCACCAGAAACTTAAAAAAGGAGCGCAGGGAGAAGAGTTTTCTATTGCGGGTTACCGGAGAGTTGTCCTTTTCGATTATAATATCTCCCAGAAACTCTGCCACTTCGTGGGTTTTGATCTTTTTTACCGAAAAATCCCGGGGATAATCATAGTTTTCCCGCAGATAATCATGAAATAGAGCGAGATCACTGGCATATTCCCTGACAGTGCCGCCAGAATATCCTTTCTCGACCAAAAGATGCCTTCTAAACCGGTAGATGGCATCTCTGTAGGTGATTTCTTTCATATTTGGAGCCCCCTTCTGCATAAAAGTCTACTTTTGTGTAAAAACGGACTTAAATTATTATTCATGATCACAATGAGTTCTCCTGCAGCCGGAGAGAAATTATCATAATAACAATTCAATTACACCGGAGGTGAATAAATTGTCAGAGAACCAGGAAGATGATCGATACTGTGTCTACAATGTTCAGAATCGAGATCAGGTAGAGCTTCTCACCGATCCACTGGGTCTGCCCATACTGGTGGCTATGGAAAGAGATAAATGGATAAGCCCCCGTGAGCTTTCAGAAGAACTGGGAGAGAACAAAGAACTTCTGGAAGATTATCTGAGCAATATGTATGATAATGGCATGCTGGAAAAAAAAGCGGTTGATGAGGTTGAAAAATACCGCAAAAAGGCCGTTTTCTATTCGGTGGGCAAGATGTTTCCCGACCTCCCCGATCCCGTGGATGACCACTGGATATTCGGCATTATTCAGCATCTAAAGGGTGATTTCAGAGATATGTTAAATCTTCTGCAGGAATCCAAAAACCTCACAGAGGGTTTTGATAAGGCCGGATATCCCGGTGATAAATCACTTGATTTTCTGATCAGAAAGCTGCATCTGAGCGAGGATCAGCTCGATGATTTTAACCAAGAGCTGAGAGATCTCATCAACAAATACAATGATCAGGAGGCAGAGAACAAAAATGATTATGATGTAACTCTGTTTTTAAAACCCTATCTGCCTTCACTTAGAAACGCCTGTCAGAATGAAGAAGAGTAGATTTAGTTCTTTCGGTCTTTTTGAATCAATAGAACTGCATGTTTTTCAATACTCCATAATACCTTGAAAGGACTATGAGGAAGGGATCAACCGGCCAAAAACTTTAAATATGAAGGAGCTGATTAATATGCCTGATCTCAAACTCTATTATATGCCGATGTGCCCTTACTGCAAAAAGGTTTTGAGATTTATGAAAGAAAAAAATATAGAAGAGATCGAGCTGATCAACACCTCAACTGATTCCGAGGCCAAAGAGACCCTCAAGGAAGTCGGCGGCAAGGATCAGGTGCCCTGTCTTTTTATCGACGGTGAACCACTCTATGAGTCTGATGACATAGTGGACTGGCTCAAGGAGAATATGGTTGATTGAAATATCTGGCGAGTAACTCAATTTAATTCGCTTCTTTCCTTGATAAATCACAGACTTTGTGTTATTGTATATTATAGCAAAATAAAGAACAAGATTTAGGAGGAATGTGTTTAATGATTTATACTGGTAAGGTTAAGTGGTTTGACACGAAGAAAGGTTTTGGCTTTATCGAACGTGAAGGTGAAGAGGAAGACGTTTTTGTGCACTTTTCAGCCATTCAGGAAGAAGGTTTTAAAAATCTCGAAGACGGTCAGGAAGTCGAATTCGAGATAGTTGAAACCGATCGTGGCCCACAGGCCGAAAATGTCGTTAAGGTTTAATTAAACCCGAGACGACTGACTGCCCCGGTTATTGCAACCGGGGCTTTTGCTATTTATTGGCGATAAAAAGCGGGAGGGGAAAAATAAAATGCAGGAAATCAAATACTTTGCCGGGCTGGAGTCTGTACTTGAGCAGCTTCCCCGGGGAGCATTTCTGACCGTTGATGACGGCACGGAGAAGAACACCATGACCATCGGCTGGGGTAATATAGGCTACGTCTGGAATCTTCCCATCTTCGAGGTTTTGGTGCGGGAGTCACGCCATACATATAAACTGATCAACAGAGCAGACGAGTTCACGGTAAGTGTACCCCTGCAAAATCAGTTAGAGGAAGAGCTATCTTACTGCGGCAGCAGAAGCGGAAGAGATGTCGATAAATTTAAGGAGCTTGACCTCGAAACTTCTCCAGGTCAGAAGCTTAATACTCCATTTATCTCAGGGTGCGATATATTTTATGAATGTGATATAGTCTACAGCCAGAAGATGAACAGATCTGATCTCAAAGAAGAGATCAAAGAAAATAATTATCCTGATTCTGATTATCACACCATATATTATGGGGAGATAAAGGGAGTTTATAAAAATTAATTATCGAAAGGGGATAGTATATGTCTGAAGATATTTCCTGGCAGCAGCTGGAAACACTGATCAAAGAAAACCGCTCCTGCCGCCGATTTGTGCAGGAAGAGAATATGAAGAGAGAAGAGCTTGAAGATCTTGTGGAGCTGGCCCGAACTACAGCTTCTGCTTCCAACCGCCAGCCTCTTAAATATTATCTCTCACATCGCCCGGAGGAGAATGAAAAGATATTTTCCACACTCTCCTGGGCTGGAGCTTTGAAAGACTGGGATGGTCCTGAAGAGGGAGAAAGACCGGGGGGTTATATTATAGTGCTGGGAGATAGGTCAATATCCGAAAACTACTACTCTGATCCCGGTATTGTTCTGCAGACCATGATGCTGGGAGCCCGGGTTAAAGGCAGAGCCAGCTGCATATTTGCAGCTATAGACAGAGAAAGCCTGAGAGATTCTTTAAATCTGGCAGAAAGATTTAAAATCCTTAACGTCCTGGCTTTAGGCACACCTGCAGAAAAAGCAGAGGAAATAATTCTGGAAGAGTTGGAAGATGATGATTATGATTACTGGCGGGATGAAGAGGGATTACATCATGTCCCCAAACGAGGTCTGGAAGAGATAATAATAAACTGAGATATCAGAGCGGAGCTGGAAGTTATATCCCGGCTCCGCTCTATAAGTTTTCTTTGTCTGACGGCAGACTCACTCCTCATCTTCACCCGAAGTCTCTTTTTTAATGAAAAGCTTCTTCACAGGAGGTTTAAGGGATTCAAGCGGTGACCTGGTGCGGTTGATGGGGATATTTTTAAATTCCGGCAGTTCTCCGGCTTTGACGGTATATAATTCCTCACCTTTATCGACCAATACAATTGTGTCGTCTTCACCGCAGAGCACCGCATCCTGGACGGAATATTTTTGGGGCAGAAGATATCCGCCCTTGCCATATCTGTTCTGTCGTTTTAAACCGGCAACCTTCAACCTGCCCATACGCCCCCGGGGGGTTGAAACCACCAGATTATTCTCATCCTCCAGGCTTAAAGCTCTCTGAAGACTATCATCGCTCTCCAATTTTATGCCCCAGCTGCCCATTGTGTTGCGGCCGGAAATAGATATCTCCTCTGCAGAAAAGCGAATTATTCGGCCTCTGCTGGAGATCAGGATAAGATCAGAGGACGTTTTCAGGGGAAAGGCACTTACAACCCCGTCTCCCCCCGACAGATTGATAGCTTTGATTCTGCTGACCGAGGTTTCATATTCGCTTCCTGCTGTGATTTTAACGCGGCCCTGATCTGTACAGGTGGCGATGTAATTTTCCCTGACCTCCTCGTTTAGTGACATTTTGCCGATGATCTCTTCTTCGGGAGCTGTTTCCAGAAATTTTGTCAGGGGATCACCTGTGGAGAGACCGTGGTGATCGGCAACTTCGTGAACCGGCAAATTATAGCAGTAACCTCCTCTGGTGAAAAAGAGCAGGCTGTCAAGGGAGTTCATCTCCATAATTTGTGTTACATGGTCATTTTTAGCAGCCCTTATATTTTTGCGGCTGTCAGTTTTCTTTATCCTGCCACGGGCGGAGATACTCATGACCACCGAGCGGCTCTTTATGAGGTCCTGTTTATCGATCTCCGCCTGCTCCTCATCACTTATTATCTCAGTTCTGCGCTTATCTCCATACTTATCCTTTATTTCGTCCAGCTCCGATATGATGAGTTCATCCAGCTTTTCCTGACTGGAGAGCAGTTCACGATAGCGATCAATCTTTGCTTCTGTCTTCTGGAGATTTTCCTGGATATTGTCCCTCTCCATCCTGACCAGCCTCTCAAGACGCATGGAGAGAATGGCATCAGCCTGATTTTCCGTTATATCGAACTCCTTCTGCAGAGCCCGGGAAGCTTCCTGGCGGGATCGTGAGTTTCTTATCAGTGAAATGATTAGATCCAGATCATCCAGGGCTGCCCTGAGACCTTTTAATACCTCCAGCTTTTCTTCTTCATCCTTGAGAAGATTTTCTATGCGGTTTCTGACAACTTCCCGGCGAAAAGTCACGAAATTTTTTAGAATTTCCTTGAGATCCATGACCTCAGGCTGTTCATCTTTTAAAGCCAGCATATTTATTCGCTGTCTTTTCTGCAGTGATGTATATTTATAGAGTCTGTTCTCAACTATCTCCGGTTCGGCATCATACTTGAGCTCCAGCACCACTCTGAGTCCTTCCTGATCGGACTCATCCCTGACAGTGGAGATCTTGTCCAGATTGTCCTTTTTAACCTCTTTGGTAATCTCCTCCACCAGCTTGGATTTGTTTATCTGATAGGGAATTTCCGTTATCACCAGCTGTCTGCCATTATTTCTTCGTTCAATATGTACGCTGCCCCTGTTGACGACGGAGCCGCTGCCCGTATGATAGGCTTTTCTGATTTTTTCTCCCCCGATTATCTTTCCTCCGGTGGGAAAGTCAGGGCCGGGGATATACTCCCGCAGGTCCTCGACCTCCAGGTCAGAATCCTTCATAAGGGCCTTAGTGCCCTCTATAACCTCTCTGAGATTATGAGGCGGTATATCTGTGCTCATACCCACTGCAATGCCGCTGGAGCCGTTAATGAGCAGATTGGGAAAAGCGGCGGGCAGAACATCGGGCTCTGTAAGTGTGCCATCGAAATTATCGGAAAAAGGCACGGTATCTTTATCCAGATCTTCCAGCATCTCCTCTGATAGGGGAGTCAGACGGGCCTCAGTATAACGCATGGCTGCAGCATTATCTCCATCTATAGAACCAAAGTTGCCATGACCGTCAATAAGCTGATATCGCTGGGAAAAAGGCTGAGCCATTCTCACCAGTGTCTTATAGAGGGCATTATCACCGTGAGGGTGAAATTTGCCCAGCACCTCACCGACCAGACGGGCTGATTTTTTGTGAGGCCTATCAGAACTCAGCCCCAGCTGATCACAGCCGTAAAGAATACGGCGGTGAACGGGTTTTAAACCATCTCTAACATCCGGCAGTGCCCTGCTCACAATGACGCTGAGTGAATAGCTGAGATAGGCGTCTTTCATTTTATCTTCAATGGAAATTGGTTTTATCTTTTCGCTCATGATTTTTGGCTCCTCACCTCTTGTGATATGTATGATCCTATCAATGCTCAACATTCCTCATTATACTATACTCTCCAGCTCCAATGCAAGATTGGCCAAACTTATGTATATTTGATATACTGTTATGTGGATATTAGGCTCACAGCCGGATACGGAATAAAATCTGCAGAAATATCAGCAGTGATAGCAAGAAAGGACAGGTGAAATATATGAGCAGTCAGATAAAAACAGATTACAATTCTGATAACATAGAAGTGCTGGAAGGTCTATCTGCGGTCAGAAAGAGGCCGGGTATGTATATCGGCAGCACCGGCACAAAAGGTCTACATCATCTGGTCTGGGAAGTAGTCGATAACAGTATAGACGAGCACCTTGCCGGTTTTGGCAGTGAGGTTGAAGTGACTATAAATGAGGATGGCAGTGTTACTGTCAGCGACAGCGGCCGCGGCATTCCCGTCGATGATTATCGCGATACGGATCGGCCGGCACTGGAGGTAATCATGACCAATCTCCATGCCGGAGGCAAATTCAACAATCAGAGCTATACTTTCTCCGGCGGCCTGCACGGAGTGGGTGTATCCGTCGTTAACGCTCTTTCCGCCTGGCTTTTGATTGAAACCTGCTGGCAGGGAAATAGATACCGGCAGCGCTATGAACGGGGTGAAGCTGTGAGCGAGGTTGAGGAGATAGAGAGCTGTGAACAGACAGGAACAGATATAACATTTATGCCCGATGATGAGATCTTTACCACCACCGAGTTTCGATATGAGACTCTGGCCAGCAGGCTGAAGGAATCAGCCTATCTGAACAGCGATCTAACACTTCATCTCCGCGATCTGCGAGAAGAGGAGAAAAAAGAGGATGAATTCTCAGCCGCAGGTGGATTGAAGCAGTTCGTCGAGTTTTTAAATCAGCACCATGATGAACTTCATCAGGATATTATATATTTTGAGGAGGAGCTTGAGGACTGTTCGCTGGAGATGGCTCTGCAGTACAATGATACATATGCCACCCGCATCTACAGCTATGCAAATAATATCAAGACAGATGAGGGCGGATATCACGTAACCGGCTTCAAGACAGCTCTGACCAGAGCTGTAAATAATTTTGCAGAGGAGAATAACCTCCTGAACAAAAGCGATCCCTCTCTCAAGGGCGGGGATATCAGGGAGGGGCTTACCGCTGTAATCAGCGTCAGACTGGCCGAACCGCAGTTCGAAGGCCAGACCAAAAACAAACTTGGCAACAGCAACATAAAAAGCCAGATTGAATCCGCCGTCTATGAATATATGACGGAATTATTATCCTATCAATACGAGATTGGAAAAAAGATTGTAGATAAAGCTCTGGCTGCCGTGAGAGCCCGCCAGGCCTCTAAAAAGGCAAGAGAGCTCAATAAAAAGAAGGAAGCTGTGGGCAGTCAGAATCTGCCTGTCAAGCTGGCTGACTGTTCCAGCAGGACACCGGAGAAGAGCGAGCTTTTTCTGGTGGAGGGCGATTCTGCCGGAGGTTCGGCAAAACAGGGCAGAAACCGTGAATTTCAGGCCATACTGCCCCTGAAAGGTAAAATATTAAATGTTGAGCGGGCCCGCATGGAGAAGATACTCAGCAATGATGAGGTTGTGGCCATAATCAAATCGCTGGGCACAGGTATAGGAGAGGAGTTCGATATCTCCAATCTGCGCTATCATAAGATAATAATCATGACAGATGCCGATGTGGATGGAGCCCATATCGAAACACTCATCCTCACACTCTTTTACCGCTATATGAGAAAGATCGTGGAAAGAGGCCATGTTTATCTGGCCCGGCCTCCGCTCTACCAGGCCAAAGCCGGCCCCAAAAAAGAATATCTCTATGATGACAGGGAGCTGCAGCAGTACAGAGAAAATAATGGTGAGACCAATTTCTCGCTGCAGAGATACAAAGGCCTGGGAGAGATGAATCCGGAACAGCTCTGGAGTACAACCATGAATCCCGACAACAGGCGTCTGATGCGGGTAGAAATCGAGGATGCTTTCGAAGCCGATAAGCTCTTCACCCGGCTCATGGGTAGAGATACATCGCTCAGGCGTGAATTCATACTCAATAATGCTGATAGAGTCGATGAACTCGATGTTTAAGGGTGGATTTGAGTTGGAAGAATTTTACCAGTGTGATATAATTGATTCATAAATAGAAAGGCCAGCAAAATTTCCACACAATGAGGAAAGGAGGAATCAGTTTTGCAAAAGTATCAGTGCACTGTCTGCATGTATATCTATGATCCTGAAGAAGGTGATCCGGAAGGTGGCGGTGGTGTTGAAGTAGAGCCTGGCACTCCTTTTGAAGATGTACCGGAGCAGTGGGTCTGTCCCGAATGCGGAGTGGGCAAAGATCTCTTTGAACCCTATTAATATCTCCTAAATTACTTAAAAGTGAGTGTTATTCTCTGACTGATTTGCGGCCAGGGCCTTTTCGGCCCTGGCTCAATTGATTTTATGACCAGAATATAATACAATGTTAGAAATAGACAGGGACATTTTTGAGGTGATTTAGCCGATGGAGGCCAGTGAGAAATATCATATCATAACCTACGGCTGTCAGATGAATGAGCATGATTCGGAAAAAATATCAGGTCAGCTGCAGGATATGGGCTATGAACCGACTGAAGAAGCAGAGAATGCTGATATAGTGGTTATAAATACATGTCTGGTCCGGGAAAATGCTGAGCTTACAGTATATGGAAAAGTTGGAGCTTTGAAGAAGCTTAAAGAGAATAACCCGGATATGATTCTGGCTGTGGGCGGCTGCATGATGCAGAAGGATGAGCCCGCAGACCGTCTCTATGAAAAACACCCCCAGGTAGATATAATATTTGGCACTCATAACCGCCACAGAATTCCAGCCCTGATCGAAGAGATAAAAAGCGGCAGGGAGCAGATCGTAGAGGTCTGGGATGAACCGCAGGAACCCGATCCCGACACACCTGTTAAGAGAAAAAATAATTTTCAGGCCTGGGTTACCATAGTCAGGGGCTGCGATAATTACTGCAGCTACTGTGTGGTACCACATGTGAGAGGCCCCGAACGCAGCAGAAGCGAGGCTGATATTATTTCTGAGGTTGAAAACCTTGTCAAAGATGGAGTTAAGGAGATCACACTGCTGGGTCAGAATGTGAATGCTTATGGACAGGATCTGAACAGCAGCACTTCATTTGCCGGCCTGCTGGAAAAACTGGCAGGAATAAAAGATCTAAAGAGAATTAGATTTATGACATCTCATCCCCGGGATTTTCACCAGGGCATAATCGATGTTGTGAGGGATAATGACAGCATCTGCTCCCATTATCATCTGCCGGTTCAATCAGGCAGCACCAAAATCCTGCAGAGGATGAACAGGGGCTATACCCGCGATGAATACCTGAAGCTCGTAGAAAAAATCCGCGCCGATGACGAGAAGGCAGCTATAACTTCCGATATCATCGTCGGTTTTCCCGGTGAGACTGAGGAGGATTTTCAGCAGACACTCGATCTTGTGCGAAGATGCAGATTCGATATGGCTTTTACCTTTTCTTACTCCACAAGGCCCGGTACAGCCGCTGAAAAGATGGAAGACAAAGTTGATTCTGAGATCAAGAATGAGAGGCTGCAGAGACTTATGGATGTCCAGAATGAGATAAGCAGAGAACAGAATGAAAAGCTTATAGATGAGGTAGTGGAAGTGCTGGTGGAGGGAGAGAGCAAAAACAATCCTGATACATTCAGCGGTTACACCGCCACAAATAAGCTGGTAATCATACCTGCCCGGCCTGAACTGCAGGGGAAAATCGTGCCGGTGAAGATAACCGAGGCAGGCAGCTGGACATTATACGGTGAACTGCTGGACTGAGGAGGGCAGTTATGTCAGAAGAGCTAACCCCCATGATGAAACAGTATAAGACGATGAAAAACAGATATGAAGAATGCATTCTTTTTTTCCGGCTTGGAGATTTTTACGAGGTATTTGAAGATGATGCCAAAACTGCAGCCAGGCTTTTAGATATAGCCCTGACCTCACGCAACAAGGGGGGAGACAGGGATATACCGATGGCAGGAGTTCCGGCCCACTCTGCCGCCTCCTATATCGCTACTCTTATTGAAAAAGGCCATAAAGTTGCCATCTGTGAACAGATGGAGGATGCCTCCGAAACTTCCGGCCTGGTCGATAGAGAGGTTATCAGAGTAATCACTCCCGGAACCGTAATAGAGGATGAAATGCTGCCGGATCACAAGAATAATTATCTGGCTGCTATCATAGAGAAGGACAAAAGCTTTGGATTTTCCTTTCTGGATATATCCACAGGGGAATTTGCCGTTACCGAAGTCGATAATTTCGCCACAATATTCGACGAGATAGACAGATTACAGCCCAGTGAGCTCATAATGCCCGAAAAGATGAGAGTGTGTGACAGGTGGGAGAAGTTTGCCAAGAACAGGGATTTTCACTACTCCTCTCCCGAATCATTTTCCGCTGATGAGGCTGAGGCCAGTCTGAAAGAATTTTTCGAAATAAACTCCCTCCAGGCTTACGGCTGTGAGGATTTAAAGGCTGGTCTTGAAGCTGCGGCCGAGGTCATAAGTTATGCCAGAGAAACCCAGAAAAAAGCTCTCGATCATATAACCTCTCTTTCTCCCTATTATGTTCACGATTATATGGTGCTCGATGCTGCCACGCGCAGAAATTTAGAGCTGACAGAGACCATCAGGGATAAAAAGAAATCCGGGTCACTTATGTCGGTGCTGGATCAGACCGTCACTTCTATGGGGGCCAGGTGTCTGCGCAGGTGGATTAATCAGCCCCTTCTGGATGTAGAGGAGATAAGAAAAAGACATGAGGCTGTAGATGAACTGCTCGATGATTATGTGGGCTCTGATAAGCTCAGAGACCTATTGAGCCAGGTATATGATCTGGAGAGGCTGCAGAGTAAGATCAGCTACGAATCAATAAACCCCCGGGATATGGGAGCTTTAAGGACCTCGCTTAAGCTCATTCCCCGTATAAGAGAAGCTCTTGATAAATATAACTGCAGATACTTAAGCTCACTCCAGGAGAATATGGACAATATGGAAGGTTTGAAGGATAAACTGGAGGAAGCCCTTGTAGAAGAACCGCCACATTCTCCCAAAGAGGGCGGGCTTATCAAGGAAGGTTTTAACGAGGAGCTCGATGAGCTCAGACAGAATCGCCAGGAGGCAAAAGACTGGATTGCCCGCCTGCAGCCCCAGGAGAGAAAGAGAACCGGCATAGATTCACTTAAGGTGGGATTTAACAAGGTCTTCGGCTATTATATTGAGGTTACCAACGCCAACCTGGACAAAGTCCCGGAAGATTATACGAGAAAGCAGACGCTCAGCAACAGCGAGAGATATATAATTCCTGAATTGAAGGAAAAAGAAGCGGCTGTTCTGGGCGCAGAAGAGAAGATAAATGACCTGGAATATGAAATATTCTGTGAGCTGAGGGAAGCAGCCCGCCGCAATTTAAATGAACTGAAGAAAACGGCCAGGCAGGTGGCACGCCTGGATAGCCTGTTATCGCTGGCAATGGTGGCCATCGAAAACGATTACTGCCGCCCTGAGATCAAAAACGATGATCTCATCTCCATCACCCGGGGCCGTCATCCGGTGGTGGAGGAGATGGTCGATGTGGATTTTGTCCCCAACCACACCACACTGGATCGCGAGAACAACAGATTTTTGATCATAACCGGTCCCAATATGTCGGGTAAATCGACATATCTGCGCCAGGTGGCTTTGATCACGCTCATGGCTCAGATAGGCTCCTTTGTGCCGGCAGATGCCGCCAGGATAGGAATTGTGGATAGAATTTTCACCAGAGTGGGGGCCAGTGACGATCTATCCACCGGTCAGAGCACTTTCATGGTGGAGATGAATGAGGTCAGCAATATAGTTAACAATGCCACAGATAGAAGTCTCATAATACTGGATGAAGTTGGCAGGGGCACAAGCACCTATGATGGTTTAAGCATAGCCTGGGCTGTGAGCAAATATATCAATGATCCGGACAGGATCGGAGCCCGCACGCTCTTTGCCACTCATTATCACGAATTGACAGAGCTGGCCAGAAATGAAGAAGGTGTGAAAAATCTGAATGTTGTTGTAGAGGAAAAGGAAAATGATATAGATTTTCTCTATCAGATCGAACCCGGTTCGGCCGAGGAGAGCTATGGGATAGAGGTGGCAAAGCTGGCCGGACTGCCTCAGGATATTATCTCTGAAGCCAGGAATATGCTCACAAGGCTGGAACAGAAGCAGGAATACTCCTCTGTTTCCATGAGCAGCTTCAGAAATGGAGATGAGGAAGATGAGGCTCAGGCTCCCCAGATGCAGTTTTTCTCACTGGATGGAGCTGATGATAATAATGATTATGAGGAGATCATCAACAGGATAGAAACTATAGATATCAACGATACCACACCACTAAAGGCCCTGGAAATTTTACACAATCTAAAACAGGAAGTGCTCGGTGATAGATAGATGGGGAGGGAAGTCGGGTGAATGGAGAAATAAAAAAGCTTTCCAAAAAAGTCTGCAACCAGATTTCAGCCGGTGAAGTTATCGAGAGACCTGCATCGGCTGTGAAAGAACTGGTGGAAAATTCTGTAGATGCCGGCGCCGAAAATATAGAGATAGAGTTAAAAGCCGGAGGCAGGGATTTAATCAGGGTAAAGGATGATGGCAGGGGATTTCCCTCCAGCCAGATAGAAAAGGCTTTTCACCGCTATACCACCAGCAAAATAGAGAGTGTGGAGGATATCTACTCTGTTACCACACTGGGGTTTCGCGGCGAGGCTCTGGCCAGCATTGCGGCAGTCTCAAAATTGACGGTTAAATCCCGCCATAAAGATGAAAATAAGGGCAGTGTCCTGAGGATTGAGGGCGGAGAGATAATGGAAAAAAAGACGGCCGGACTGCCCCCTGGAGCGGAGATCACCGTGGAGGAGATCTTCTTTAACACGCCTGCCCGCTATAAACATATGAAAAAAGCCTCCACAGAAGCGGCCATGGTCAGTAAACTGGTGACCTCTGCAGCACTGGCCCGGCCCCGGATCAGCTTCTCCCTATTACACAATGATAATCAAAGCCTCAATACCCCCGGTAACGGCAGCCTTAAATCGACCATTTACAGCCTCTATGGGGAAAAGATCCATGATAATCTGCTGCCGATAGATACCAGCAGAGAATATCTCAGATTAAAAGGCTTTATTGGCAGCCCTCTTATAAGCCGCTCATCGCGCCAGCATGAATTTTTCTTCGTAAATCAGCGTCCCGTGAAAAATCAGCATCTGCACAGGGGCGTGGAAAAGTCCTACAGCAAATTTCTGCCCGACAGCAGGTATCCTCTGATATTTTTGAGTCTGGAGATAAATCCCATCATGGTCGATGTCAATGTTCATCCCAGCAAAAAGAGAATTAAATTCAGCCGCGGACAGGAGATAGAAAAATTTCTGGCCGAAGAGATCGGCGAGGTGCTGAAAGATGCCGACAGCTCCCAGCGGCTGGAAAAAACTTCTTCTGCCGGCGGCAAGGCCTGTAAAGAAAGTGAGAGTGCTTCCTCTTCCAGTAGCTACAGCAGACAATCATTTGCCTTTAATGGTGAAGTCAGTGAGAATATAGGAAAACAAAGAGAGCTGGTCCCGGAGAGAGCGGAAAGGTCTCAATCAGATCGGAGCCGGGAGGCAGAAGAAAAAGAGGCTGAGACTGAAACTGAAGCATCTGAGAGCCCAACCAGTTTTCAGCCCGGGGTTATAGGTCAGCTGCACAACCTCTTCATACTCTATCAGGGCGAAGACCGCCTTTATATCATAGATCAGCATAATGCCCACGAGAGGGTAATTTATGATAAATTGAAGGAGAAGCTAAAAGACGATGAGGTGGAGAGCAGCATGCTGCTCACACCGATCAACCTGGAACTGCCGCCCCGGGAAAGAGAGCTTCTCAATGATATAAGGGATGATCTCCGATCCCAGGGCTTTATCATAGAGGAATTTGGCCCGTCAAGTTATGCTCTCACCGCCGTTCCCTCCTTTCTCGCGGGAGATGATACAGAAGCGGCCGAAGATCTGATCTATCAGATTATGGATGATTATAAAAGTCCGGAAGCGGAGGAGCTGCAGGAGGAGATGCTAAAGAATGTCTCCTGCCAGAAAGCAGTGACAGAAGGTGAGCATCTGGAGTTTGAGGAGATGAAGAGTATATGTGAAAAGCTATTTCAGACTTCAAACCCCTATCACTGCCCCCATAAGAGGCCGATCGTGATCAGTCTGGGTCTGGAAGAGCTTAAGAAGAGGGTGGAAAGGTGATGGAAAGACCCCGGGCAGAGCTGGCAATTATTTTAGGCCCCACAGCCGGCGGCAAGACCTCTCTCTCACTGAGCCTGAGCAAATTTATAGATTGTGAGATAATATCAGCAGATTCCATGCAGATTTACAGGGAGATGGATATTGGCACAGATAAAATACCCCGCCCTCTTAGAGATGATCCGCCCCACCATCTTATAGATATTATCTCACCTGAAGAAGAATTCTCCGTGGCTCGATATAAAGAGCTGGCCAGAGAAAAAATTTCCCGGATCAGCGGGCGGGGCAATCTGCCTGTTATGGTGGGAGGAACGGGGCTCTATATTAATTCAGTCATAGAAGATTATCTCATCCCCGATATGCCTGCAGGCGGTATAAGAGAAGCATTTTATAAGTATGCAGATAAATGGGGAAGGAAGAGACTGCACTCCCATCTGGAATATATCGATCCTGAGTATGCAGCGAGAATTCATCCCAATGATCTAAAGAGGGTCAGCAGGGCTCTGGAGATATATTATATGACAGGCAGAACCCGGACCTTCTATGAGTTTCTGCAGAGGAGAAAACCGCCCAGATACAGGATGGTAAAAATCGGAGTCTGGCGAGAGAGATCCCGGCTCTACAGCAGAATTGAAGATCGAGTTGAGGAGATGTTCGAAAGAGGTCTGCTGGAAGAGGTGGAATATTTATGCGAAAATTATGATCTGAGCCTTACGGCCAGGCAGGCTCTTGGATATAAGGAGCTATTTGGATATCTGGAGGATGAGATAAGCCTTGAGGAAGCCAAAAGATTGATTAAAAAGAGAACCAGAAACCTGGCCAAAAAGCAGCTGACTTTTTTCAAGCGGGACAGCGATATCATCTGGGTCAATCCCGACCACCGTGATAATCTTCAGCTTTCTGTTGAGCTTGGCCGCATATTGCAGAATAATTTTTTGACGCTGGATTCCGCGCTTAATCTCGATTTCAGAGGAATATAAGAGTATAAGTAATTTGCAAAATCTCATTAATACTTACTATGGAGGGTTCGTTATGGAAGATGATCTGCAGGATGACCTGCTGGAAGAAATTTCTGGACAGGGATCAGAAGTGACTGTTTTTCTCACCAATGGCTACCAGCTGACAGGAGAGATAGCAGGTTTTGACAATTTCACGATCATCATGAGAGAAGATGAGAGTGAAAAGATGATCTACAAACACGCCATTTCCACAATTGTCCCGGGTGAATTTGATCAGGATGAATAATAACGGTGTAAGTTTTACCAAATTCCATGGTCTGGGCAATGATTTTGTGATTATGGGACCTGAAGAAATTAAGGATCTCATGCTCACAGAGGAGAAGGTTAAGAAGATATGTGATCGAAATTTTGGTGTGGGGGCAGATGGAGTTCTGCTAGTAAGTGAGGAAGGAAAACTTTCGAACTCTCATCAACCGGGTTATTATCTCACAATCTACAACAGTGATGGAAGCAGAGCGGAGATGTGCGGCAATGGTGTCAGATGTATCACTCATTATCTCCGTGATAGAGATCTGATAAAAGATAGAGTGGTGCTCAAAACGGGTGCGGGTATAATAAGACCGGAGCTGATAGATTACCTGCCGGCAGAATCTAAGGCCGTAGTAAAGGTCAATATGGGTGTTCCCAGATTTTCTCCTGAGGACCTGCCTGTCAGAGGAGAATATCTTCGCAAAAATAGCGAGCAGTTTATCCATGACGAAAAAAACAGGCTGTTTAAGGCTAAATATGATTTTATCGAGGAAGGTGAGTTTGCCGGTTTTACTGCCAATTTTGTCTCCATGGGCAATCCCCATGTGATATTTTTTCTGGAGAATAGCCCGGAATATATACCCCTTGAGGACTGGGGTCCGAGAATAGAAAATCATGATCTCTTCCCGGAAAATACAAATGTGGAGTTTGCCAGAATAGTGAATGAGGAGAAGATTGAAGTGAGAGTGTGGGAGAGGGGAAGTGGAATAACTCTGGCCTGCGGTACAGGAGCTGCTGCTGTGGGGGCAGCAGCCATAAATAATGGTTACTGTGCAGAGGAGATAGAAATAGAACTCCCGGGTGGTACCCTCGTGGTAGAATACAGCGGGGAGGATATTAATATTTTAGGGCCCTCCCGCAGGGTTTTCCGGGGGATTCTGGAGATGAACCTGTAAAAAACACAAAAGGAAAGGATGAATGTAATGGAAAAAGGTCTGAGTTTTGAAAAATCGAAACGCATGAAGAATCTTCCACCATATCTATTTGCCGAAATAGATCGGATGATTGAGAAGGCCAGAGATGAGGGTGTCGATGTTATAGATTTCGGTGTGGGGGATCCGGATCTTCCCACTCCCGATCATATTGTCAGGGCCATGAAAAAAGCTGTGGATGATCCTTCCACACATGGCTACCCTTCCTATGAAGGAATGGAAGAATTTCGGACAGCGGTGGGAAATTTCTACAGCGATAGATTCAATGTAGATCTGGACCCAGGAAAAGAGATAATCTCCCTTATAGGATCCAAAGAGGGTCTGGCACATATTCCCTTCTGTTACTTAAACCCTGGAGATATTGCTCTGGTGCCTGATCCGGCCTATCCGGTCTACAAAACATCAGTGGTAATGGCAGGTGGAGAGCCCATCACACTGCCGCTAAAAGCTGAGAATGACTTTTTGCCAGATCTGGCCGAATTAGATGAAGAAACACTGAGAAGTGCCAGACTGATATATCTCAACTATCCCAATAATCCCACAGGCGCTACGGCCGATCTCGGTTTTTTCCAGGAGGTTGTTGATCTGGCCAGAGAATATGAATTCATAGTCATTCACGATTCCGCCTACAGTGAGATTTATTTCGAGGAGAATAAACCTCCCAGCCTGCTGCAGGCTGCTGGCGCCCGTGAAGTGGGTATCGAATTTGGTTCTCTCTCCAAAACATTCAATATGACCGGCTGGAGACTGGGCTGGACAGCAGGAAATTCTGAAATAGTTGAAACCCTGGGCACACTCAAAACAAATATTGATTCAGGAGTATTTAAGGCTATCCAGAGAGCCGGTATAACAGCTCTCGAACAGAGCAGGGATTGTGTAGAAGAAGCTTCAAAAATATTTAAAGAGCGAAGAGATCTGCTCGTTCAGGGGCTAAATGAGCTGGGCTGGAATGTGGAGGCAAATCCTGCAACATATTACGTCTGGGCCCGGATCCCCGAAAAATACGAGGACAGCCAGGAATTTTCCCGGCATATATTCGAAAAAACAGGTGTATTCTTTACGCCCGGTATGGGATATGGTGAACAGGGCAGACGTTTTGTCCGCATGGCTCTTACAGTGAAAAAAGAAAGAATAAAAGAAGCGCTGGAGAGATTGAAGTCAAATCAGCTGTAAAAATATATAATTGAGAGGGTGATTGTAAATTATCTCTCAGATAGACTGGCATACACATCCCTTTGCCCATGGAGAAAAAGAATACGAACCCTGCCATAACTTCCCTCTGTTAAAAAAATATACAGAGAAAGCATCTGAGAAGGGACTGGAGGGGTTGGGCTTTTCCGATCATGAATACTACCTGGATTCCTTTAATTTCGATAACCTTTACAGCTTAAAGGACAAAACCTCTCTTTCTGTTAAAATCGGCATAGAATTTGATTATAAGCCGGGAAGAGAGGGGGCCATAAAAGATATACTTGATAGATATCCCCTGGAATACTGTATCGGGTCAGTTCACCATATAGATGACTGGAACTTTGACAACCCCAAATACAGGGAAAAATTTGCTGAATATAAGGGGGAAGAGGAGCTAAAAGAGCTGTACAGAGAGTATTTCACACTTGTGAAAAGAGCAGTTGACTCCTGTCTTTTTGACATAATTGGACACCTCGATCTGATTAAGATATTTGGCCATATCATAGAGGATCGCAGCTTTGTGCTGGATCTTGTCGAACCCGTTTTAAAATCTTTGAAATCAACGGGTACCGCCCTGGAGATAAATACAAACGGGCTCAATAAACCGGTAAAAGAGATATATCCGGCTGTAGATATCATAAAACTGGCAATATATAAAGATGTCGATTTAGTTCTGGGGTCAGATGCTCATATACCAAAGAGAGTGGGAGAGAACTTCGAAGAAATTGATCATCTGCTGGAGATTATCGAATAATCGCTAAATATGTATTATCCTGTTATCAATAATCAAAGAGGTGAGGTGAAAATATATCATGTTCTTCACTGATAACGGCAAAATCAACAAAAACCAGCTGATATCCTATCCCAATGATGACTATAAAAAATTAAAAAAAGAGGCGGTTAAATGTGAAAGATGCCATCTCAGAGAGGGCTGTAAACAGGTGGTCATGGGAGAGGGCAATGTCGAAAACAGGCTGATGTTGATAGGAGAAGGTCCAGGTGCGGATGAGGATGAGCAGGGAAGACCCTTTGTGGGAAGAGCAGGAAAGCTTCTGGATGAAATAATGGAAGATTCCGGATTAAGAAGACAGGATCTCTATATAAGCAATATTGTCAAATGCAGGCCTCCCGATAATAGAGCGCCCAAAACGGATGAGATGGATGCCTGTGCACCTATCCTCAAAGCTGAAATAGAACTTATCTCACCCAAAGTAATCGTACCAATGGGCTCTACCGCATTGAATTATCTGGTGGACAGCAACCTTTCTATAACCAGAAATAGAGGAGAATGGATTGAGAGGGGAGAGCTATATTTCCTGCCCACATTTCACCCTGCCTATATATTCCGCAATCGCAATGCAGAAGATGACGTAAGAAGGGATTTTAAGGTTCTGAGAAAAGCCTCTCAGAGGCTCTCGCAGCTCTATGACTGCAATTTTTCCTTTAATTGATATGCCTGAAAAGCCCGATAACCTTACCCAGTATCGATATGTCCTGCCCTGTAATGACATCATATGAGGGGTTTTCCGGCTCGAGACGAATTTGATTATGTCCTTCAAAATATCTTTTGACGGTGGTTTCATTTTCCAGAAGAGCTATGACGATATCGCCATTTTCAGCTACTTCCTGCTGAACGGCAACTACATAATCTCCACTGTTAATACCTGCATTTATCATGCTATTTCCCTTGACCTCAAGCATGAAAATATCTCTATTACCCGGGTTGAAGTAATCCAGTGGTAGAGGGAAGAAATCCTCGATATTTTCCTCGGAGAGTATGGGAACACCCGCAGTCACTCTGCCCAGAATGGGAACCTCGATGATTTCCCGGCTGTTATTTTCATTTCCGGGAGCTGATGAAATTTCACTATCTTTAAACTTGAGCACTTCTATAGCCCGGGGCTTTTCCGGATCTCTGCGCAGATAACCTTTATTTTCCAGGGTTTTAAGATGGCTGTGAACAGAGGCGGGAGATTTCAGGCCCACAGCTTCACCAATCTCTCGCACTGAAGGTGGATAGCCTTTGGCGGCGATTTCTTCCTTGATATAAAGAAAGATGCTTTTCTGCCTGTCAGTAAGATCTTCCAATATAATTCCCTCCCCTGAGATACAGAAAAATTATTTCTCAGTTCACTATTCAAAATTCAAAATTTAGATTTCGATTCTCTATCATTATAGCACAAAGAATTAAATTGGACAAACAGGAGTTCTTCACGACTAAATTACCTCATGATTTCTTTTCTCTAATCATATCTCTGATCTCAAGGTTATTGCGTAAAATTTATATTTTACGCAATTAATTAAAGAGAAATAAATTTTTCTGGCCGGCTTATTCACCTACTGTATGTAAAAATTCATGGTTTTACGGCAAATATATGATTCCCTATCCTATTTACCTCCTCCAGTGTTCGAAACCAGTCCAGATTATCTGCAGTCAATGGATTGAAAAAGTAATGAGCTCCCTTACTGGGATCTTCTCCTTCCAGAGCTTTAAAAGCAGCATCATAAGAAGTTCTATCAGGAGTTTTATAAAACTGGCCATCCTCAAGAGCCGTAAACTGTTCAGCCTGATAGATAACTCCGGTTATAGAATTCGGAAATTGAGATGAGTCCTTCCTGTTCAATACAACCCCGGCAACAGCAACCTGGCCTTCGAAAGGTTCGCCCCTGGCTTCTCCGTGTATCAAATGGGCAAGCATATCTATTTCAGCTTCATCTATGTTCTTTCTGTCTATGATTTCCTTCATATTTTCTTTTCTTTTGTCATCCTGTATTAGCTCAAAAATATTTTCTTTTTCCTTCAATCGATCTCCGGAAAGGGCCTCTTCAAATCTTTCGGTGCTCTCATCTTCTACTTTCAGGCTATCTTCCGGTACCTCTGCTTCATCACCCGGTCTTTCGCCTAAAATTAGCTGTGCAGCTGCTATAACTGCCACTGCTATACCGACCCCCTTTAAGACATCTTCCCCTTCAAAACTGGAGGCCTGAGCAGAATTATTTAAAGAAATGGAGAAATGCTGAGGGGAGTAACCGATTAAACTGACAATTAATAGAAAGGAAAGCAGACATATTATGATTTTTAAACCTGATACACCATTGAGCTTCATAACGGTTATCCCCTCCATATTCATCTCAATCTCTTATTGTATAAGTGATATCATCGATATGAGACCGATGGCCCCTATATAGAGAAGATGATTGCTTCTCTGTCTGTTCAGTTCCTCGATCTCCTCCTGATTTTCTGCATGCTGTTCCTCCAGCATTGAGAGCCTATCATCAAAATCGTCCATTCGTTCGTCAAACATCTCAATATCCTCTATTTCCGGATCTTCTTCTAATCTGTCATCCATTTCATCCAGTCTTTCCTCAGAAACATCCATATCTTCCTGCAGAACCTCAATTCTCTCTTCAAATTCATCCAGTCTTTCAGATTGTGCTCTCATTTCCGCAATCTCATCGATTATTTCATTTATCTCTCTTTCCATATCTGACATATCCTCATACATCTCTGCCATATCTTCACCGTAAACCAGGCTTTCTTCTTCCAGTTCTTCGATGCGTTCCTGGAATAAATCCATGTCACCGGCCAGTTCTACCAGTTCATCTCTAAATTCTACTGACAGTTCCCGCAGCAGGTCAAGATCTTCTTCTTCCATCTCCAGCTGACCCTCTTCCAGATCTTCGAGCATATTGGCCAGAGTTTCTGCCAGCTCAAAGCGTGAAACCCTGTTAGTTCCGGCAAATGTATCATCATCATATAGAGTCATGTAACCTCTATCCACCAGCTTAGATACACTCTCATAAGCCCAGTGGTCCTCGGGTACATCCTCGATCTCAAGAGCACCTGCCGGTGCAAAACTTGTGGTAATGACAAAGGCTACCAGTGTAAATATCAATAGAAATCTCTTCACTTGTCATCCATCCCCCTAAATAAATTATTAATTAAATTTGCTCTGCTTTATTTTTAGTTGATCAGTAAAGCATCATCTTCTGTTCCGTCTTCATCAAATATACTGGCTTCAAGTATTTCGAATTCATCAACCAAATTCTCCAGTTCTTCCATCTCTTCAGTTCCATCTACCTCTATTTTAAACCTCATTCTGGCCAGTCCACCCTGGTTAAGGCCATCAGGTAGCTGTTCCTCAAAACTGATAGTTTCATCAGTTATCTCCTGAGGTCCATTCCAGGCCATCAACCTCTCATCTCTGACAAAATAAGTTCCTCTGCTGGAAAATACATGGTTTAGAATCTCTTCATTGTAGCCGAATTTAAACTCGACTCTTTCAATGCTATCATCCAGATTAGCAGCCTTTACATCTACTGTCAGTATATTGCTCTCAGAACTGGAACGTTTAACTTCATAATATATCGAAGGAGAGGTAGGAGGAATCTCGATCGATTCCCTCTTCGTTTCAGAATAACCTCCACGGCCGCTTATCTGTACGGCAAAAGGGAAAGTTCCCTCTACATCATGGGGAATAAGCCTCCAATCAATATTAATACTCTCCCCGGGTCCAATTCTGGAGCTCATCTTTTCCGCCCTTTCGTAGCTGGCCAGATCGATTCCAGGTGGAATAATCAATTCACTCTCAAAATCCTCAAATGGTCTTTCACCCACATTTTCAATTTCCAGTCTCATTTGAAATGGAAGCGGTGATAGCCTGCCATCTTCAAAAGAAAGCTCTTCCACCAGGGAAAGATCGGTTTCCAGCTGAGCGGGTGCAATGAGATCTATCTGCCTGTCCGCAATATTGGTATCGGTATTGTCAGCTTCAGCGCTGATTTCAAAGGTTGTTCTGCCGGGCAGATCTTCGGTTAAAGCTCTGGCATAATAGTTGATCTGAGCTACTTCCCCTGCCTCCAGATTACCGATTTCACGTGCCGGCTCTTCGGCTTCCAGGTAATCCGGTAGATCTATGGAAACAGTGACATTCTCCGCGGTGATTTCCGTGGTGTTTTCAATATAAGCCACCACGGGCAGTTCCGGGGTTGTAGGTGAAAAAGAAAATTCAGTGGGAGCACTAATACCGAGTGAAAGCATTCCCGGCACCATAGATATACCACCGAGACCGTATGTTGTGGCATAAGTTACAGTTTCACCAGGCTCTATGGTATCAGGATCCCAGTAAAGGGCGATAGCGCTGTCAGTTTCAAACTCACCTTCTCTTAAAAATTCTCTGCCGGGTTCAAAATTAAAATCCCAGGGACCATCTGCCAGACTTCCCCAGTTTGACATATATACTCTATCGGGAGTATGGATATTTTCACCTATAAAACCACCCTGTGATGTAATCTGGGGATCGGTGAGCTTATCAAAAGACTGGTAAAAATTTGGCAGTTCATCCCTGGTCATCCTGGTATCTGTAGTGATTGCTTCTTCTTCCACTCTAAAAGGAGACCCATCTACCTCCCCCAGCATGGTATCAAGCATTATTCTGGTGCCGGTCTCTTTAGGCTCATCACCGGTATTAGTTACAATGTATTCAATTCTGGCTGTATCATACAGTCCAGTGGTGATGCTCTGTACAATTTCTAAATTCTGTTCTATTTGCAGCTCGTTGAGTTCATATTCTGAGACTATAGTTCCATCCTGGACCTCCGGTTCTCTAAGCTCTTCACCATAACTCGCCCCTCCACCTGCTCTTCTATCAGTTTCGCCACCAAAGACGTAATTTTCTCCATCAATTCTGAAAGTAGTATAGGAGGTCCAGGGGATTGGTCGGCCGTAGATAAGGGGCATATTTTCATCCTCTTCTCTGCCCGGATCACCACCTGTTGTCTCAACAGCAAATCTGCTTCTGGCATTATCTTCTGTATTGACAACGATAGCTATATACTCATTTAAAAGCCTCAGATTGCCATGATCATCTATAGTCTCTTGCAGTTCAGAGCCAGCTGCTCCGAAGGAAAATAAGAAAACCGTTATTAAAATAAAAAAGGGAAAAATAACCGCAGAAATTACATTATTTCTCTTGACAGACATTAACCGACCACCTCTTTCAAAATTAATCAAGTACAAGCTGTATCAGTTCATAATCGATCACAGGATCTCCCCTCTCATCGAGATTATAACTGACCATAATCTCCATTGTATAGGGGCTTGAATAGGAATTGAAATCCCAGCCATGTTCAATCGTATTCTGTGCATTTCTGTCCATGGCTTCTACACCGGAACTATCAATAACATTCACTTCCATGATCTCGCCATTTACATCTACACGGGCAGATATTACAACTTCTCCCGTCTCTTCTGGACCAACTGAATATTTAGGGTAAACAGGAAGCTGTGAACTCAAAACCATCTCTCCGGCAGAAGGAGGGGCTTCCTCTGCTTCGTCACCAGCAGCAGCCTGAGCTTCATCCTCAGCCTCCTCTATCTCTTCGGCTTCTTCTTCAGCTCTTGCAGCCTCCCTTTCTTCTTCCGGTGAAGTTTCTTCCGCTTCTTCCTCTTCAATCTCTTCAGGAGCTTCTATTTCAGATTCAGATTCTTCCGCTGTTATAACTTCTTCCTCAGTTTCAGGCTCTTCATCCACTTCCTCTTCTATTTCTTCTTCCTCTACTTCCTCTACAACTTCTTCTTCCGGTTCAGGTTCTGGTTCATCAACTTCAGTTTCAGGCTCGGGTTCAGGATCAGGCTCTGTATCCTCAACTATCTCCTCTTCTTCGGGTTCTGCAGGCTCGTGTTCTACGGTCTCCTCCTCGACTTCTATACCTTCCTCAGGCAGTTCCTCAAAATCCACGACCTGAATGAACTCAAAATCAGCCATAGTTCTCCCTTCTGGATTTAATCCAGTGGCAAAACCTCCCCAGGGCACAAAATAAAATAAACCCAGGTGTATAACCAAGGAGACTATGATATAAAATATTAATCTATCCTTTTGATTATTATTCATGCCAATCTCTCCGCATTAAGATTCTCTCTCAGCTGCTAAAGCTAAGTTATAGATTCCCTCCTGTCGTAAACCGTCCATGACCTGAACAACATGCTGATAGCGAGCATTCTGATCAGCATTGATAATTACCACGAGATTTTCCTGCTCCTGATCGATATTCCGCACCTCAACTCTGATCTCATCCAGTGAAAGTATATCCCCATCCATAGAATATTCCCCATTCTCATCTATATTGATCACAACATTCTCTTCCTGCTGTTCAGTAGCCGTCTCTGCAGCAGGAAGCTGTAAATCCAGGCCTTCAGGAGCAGCACGAAAAGAGGTGAATAGCATAAAAAATACGAGCAGGAAAAAGATAACATCGACAAGTGGCAGTATGTTAATCTTGCTCTTTTTGTCAAGAGATGTGTTTAACATTTTCTTCATACTCTTCACCTCTGCCATTAACAATATCCATAATCTCCACGATACTCTCGTTTAACTGATGCGCTCTTCTCTCCACTATATTGGAAAAATAGGAATAAAATATAGCTGTGGGAATAGCTATGATAAGGCCAATAGCAGTGCTTATCAAAGCTGCTGCAATACCAGCACTTATCTGAGTGGGATCTCCAACACCGGCAGTTGCTCCCAGGATATTGAAGCTGCTAATAATTCCCAGCACTGTTCCTAAAAGACCGAGCAGTGGAGCAATCATGGCAATAACATCCAGAATTTGCAGATGTTTTTCCATCTTCCTGATTTCATTTTTCCCTGTGACCTGAAGTGCTTCTCTAATCCTCTCCGGGTCTTCATCCAGATTTGAAAGAGCCGTAGACAGGAGCTTTACATTTGGACCTTTTTCACCCTTTAATTGACTGTAGGCCGACATAGTGTCGTCTTCATCCAGCACCATTTCAACCTTCTTGATCAGATTTCGATTATTCTGCTTGTTGCGGGCAAAGAATATCGTTTTCTCAATAATTACCGCCAGACTGAAAATAGATGCAATCAACAGTGGAATTGCCGTAGGACCGCCAAGTGAAATAATATTCCAGATTTGCTGCAAACTTCACCACTCCTCTTCCTTAAGCTTTATAAAACCTGCACTTTCTTCTTACTATATCACATTAATTTATCTTCTACAAAAAACATCAGATTCCTTTTTATTCGTGACCAAAGTCTGAGAATTATCCGACCCCTCCATTGATCTAAATCGTTTAAATGATCAGTACAGAAAGGCAAACCCCTTAACTGCCATGCTCAAAACACCCAGGCTGATTAAGAGTGCCGGGGCAAATTTATATATATCATCAGTTTCCGAGATCATTATCTGTTCCTTTATGGTCCCTATAAGGATAAAGCCCATATAAAACCCTATAGAATTGGCCAGAGCAGAAATTACCATCACATCAAAACTGAGTCCTCTATCCACCAGCAGATATTGCAGGCCCACAATAGGTATCAGGGGCAGAAAAAGTCTGGGTATTCCATAAAAATCGCCCTTTAGATCCCCCATGAGTTGAAAGATAAAAACTGCTCCCAGGGCTGTCAGAAGAAAAATCCAGGGATGTATGAATTCCAGAGCCAGAGGAAGGGAATCGGCCACAATTACACCTATTATTACAGCAAAGAATAAGCCCAGGGAATATTTAACTCCTTTAAGAAGTGATGTTCTCACACCTCCGGTCTCGGCGATAGATATAAGCACTCCGAGAAAATAAATCAAAACCATATTCTGTGATGCGATATTTTCCAGGAAGATACCCATTAATTCACTCAATTTCAGTCCCCTCCTCTATCTTTAGCATGCCTTCATCCAGCAAATTGGCAGATATTATCCAGCGAAAAATCAACCAGATGGTGCCCAGGATTATAAAAGCTCCAGGTGCCCCCTGAAAAGAACTGAGCGGCGCAAAACCAACTTCAAAAAATGACCTGCCCAGTATTGAACCAAAGCCGATGAGTTCCCTGAAAAAACTCACAACAATAATCGTCAAAAAGAAGATATTAAATCTCTTCCAGAGATCAGAAAAAGAAACATTTAGCTTACAGCCATAATAGGTCAGGGGAGAAACTCCTATCAAAAGCAAATATATACCCGAATGCTGATAGACCTGAGGATACAGAAAAGCGGAAAAAAGATATGCAACATATGATAGAGATATTCCTACTGCCAGGAATAAAACCCAGTGCGCTCCTGCCAGACTATCCTGATTTAAAAGTCTGGATACCAATCTTAAGATAATGGCAGTTAAAACCAGTATTACAGTTGTAATAACAGCTGTGGTTAGATTTCTGCTGCCTCCCAGTATAGGGATAATTCCCAGCAGGACTACCTGTTCGAACATGTTATTGAATTTTTCCATGTTTTTTCATCACCCTCTCTCATAACCTGTTAGTTTTCAGCTTTCTCTATAGCATTTTGTACTGCTGCCAAAAATCCCTGGCTGGAACCTGTTGCACCTGTAATAACATCCACATCTGAAGATTGATGACGGATAATATTTTCTGTTAAATCTTCAAAAGCAGGTTCAGCTATATCGGGAGAATCTTCGTGTTTCAAAACTTCTATTGAGGAGATTTTGCCTTCTGTTATTACCAGCTCTATTTCAATATCATCGCTGTATCCTTCACCTACGCCGGCAAATGTTCCGTCAACCAAACTTACCTCCGGTTCTTCTTCAGGTATTTCCACTTCAGATTTCGATAAAGCTTCATATACAGCTTCCAGATATCCCCGTGAAGAACCTGTGGCTCCAGACACAGCTTCAACATTCGATCTCTGGGCTTCAATAATAGCCTGCTCCAGGTCTGCAAAAGCAGGTTCAGCTATATCCTCTGAATCTTCATGGCTGAGAACTTTTATTGCTCTGATCTCACTGGCTTCAACAGTTAACTCCAGCTCTATAGCACCGCTATATCCCTGGCCTGTACCTGTAAATAAACCATCCTCCAGATAAACATCAGATTCATCCCGATGCTGTCCAGCTTTTTCCACTGCCTCTTCCACGGCCTCAAGATAACCCTCACTGGAACCGGTAGCACCGGAAACAGTATCTACATTACTGTTTTGAACTTCTAGTACAGCCTGTTTTAGATCCTGAAAAGCAGGTTCCGCTATATCTTCAGAATCTTCATGATCCAAAACCTCTATAGAGGTTATGGTGCTATCTTCCACCGTAATTTCTACCTCTACATCACCACTGTAACCCTCGCCAACACCTCTGTATTTGCCATCAAATAATTCAATTTCATCTTCATCTTCAGGTGCTGAAATAAATTTCTCTTCCAGACCGGCTTTCTCAATTGCATCTCTTGCTGCTTCAAGATATCCCTGAGATGATCCGGTAGCTCCCGAAATTGTATCGACGTCTGTGCTCTGGATTTCTATTATTGCTTCTTCCAGGTCTGAAAAGGCTGGTTCAGCTATGTCCTCTGAATCCTCGTGGCTTAAAACCTCTATTGCTGTGATCTCATCATCTGCAAAAGTTATTTCGATCTCAATTTCACCTCTATAGCCTTCACCAGTACCTGTGAAGGTTTCTGCTTCAGGCTCCTCTAAAGGTTCTTCGAGCTCATCATTTATATCTTCATCAATTTTAGCTTCCTCTAAAGCAACCTCCACAGCGGCCAGATAACCCTCACTGGTACCTGTGGCACCGGATATCGTATCTACATCGATGCTCTGAGAATCTATCACAGCCTGCTCCAGATCCTCGAAGGCAGATTCTGCTATATTATCTGTCTCCTCATGGCTTAATACTTCTATTGCGGTAATTTCCTGTCCATCCACAGTAATCTCTACCTTGATCATATCATTGTAACCTTCTGCAGAGGCTGTGTAAGTTCCAGGTTTGTAAATTGCTGCTGGCTCTTCTTCGGGTTCTTCTTCAATGAGGCCGGCTGTTTCCATGGCAGCTTCCACAGCGGCCAGATAACCCTCACTTGAGGCCGTAGCGCCTGAGACTGTGTCAACATCTGTACTCTGAGCTTCAATCACAGCCTGCTCCAGGTCCTCGAAGGCAGGCTCGGCTATATCTTCAGTATCGCCATGGCTGAGGACTTCTATCCCGACGATATCTCCGTCTTCGACTGAAATCTGCACCTCAATATCATCATTATAGCCTTCACCAGTGCCTGTGAAGGTTTCTGCTTCAGGCTCATCATCGACATCTTCATCAATTTTAGCTTCCTTTAAAGCAGCCTCCACAGCGGCCAGATAACCCTCACTGGAACCTGTGGCACCGGATATCGTATCTACATCTGTACTCTGAGAATCTATCACAGACTGCTCCAGGTCCTCGAAGGCAGGCTCGGCTATATCTTCAGTATCCTCATGGCTTAGGACTTCTATTGAGGTAATTTCCTGTTCATCCACAGTAATCTCTACCTCAATCATATCATTGTAACCTTCTGCAGAGGCCGTGTAAGTTCCAGATTCGTAAATTGCTGCTGGCTCTTTTTCAGCCTGTTCATTTGAGCTGGTTATAGCCACATTCACTGCCCGTAAAAAACCCTGACTGGAACCAGTAGCTTCTGTAACTGTGTCAACTTCGGTGTTCTGAGCAGCAACAACCCGATCTTTCATCTCTTCAAAGGCAGGTTCGGCAATATCAGGGGTTTCATCATGTTCTATTACATCAATGCCCACAATCAGACCATTTTCAATAACAACCTCAACTACTATTTCTTCATTATATCCAGCTGCTTCACCTGAAAATCTACCATCAGCAAGTTCGATTTCAGGTTCTGGAATTTCAGGAAACTCCTCTTCAATATCTTCAGTAGTTTCGGCTGCGGCCAGTGCTTCATCTACTGCAGCCAGATAGCCTTCGCTGGAACCTGTGGCACCGGATACTGTATCAACATCTGTGCTCTGGGAATCTATCACAGCCTGCTCCAGATCTTCAAAAGCAGGTTCGGCTATATCTTCGGTCTCTTCGTGACTGAGCACCTCTATTGCTGTGATTCCACCTTCCTCGACGGTCAGTTCAATCTCAATATCATCGTTATATCCTTCACCGAGGCCGACATAGGTTCCATCTTCATAGATTAATTCAGTTTCCTCCGGCTCTTCAGGATCTTCGGGAACATCTCCCGCTTTGTCCAGTGCTTCATCCACTGCTGCCAGATAGCCCTCACTTGAACCTGTGGCACCGGATACTGTATCAACATCTGTGCTCTGGGAGTCTATCACGGCCTGCTCCAGGTCTTCAAAGGCAGGCTCTGCTATATCTTCGGTTTCGGCGTGACTGAGCACCTCCACAGCTACAATTTCTCCATCTTCAACCGTTATCTCGACCTCTATATCATCATTGTATCCTTCTCCTGTACCGATATATTCTCCATCCTGCAGTTCTTCTTCAACTTCTTCTATTTCATCGGGTTCATCAGGACTGGCTTCATCCAGTATCTGGGCCAGTGCTTCCAGATAGCCTTCACTTGTGCCGGTCGCACCGCTTACGGTATCAACATCAGCACTTTGAGCTTCAATTACGGCTTCTTCCAGATCCTCGAAAGCTGGATCGGCAATTTCAGCTGTTTCCCCATGTGAGAGAACTTCTATTGAGGATATCTCACCTTCACTTATGGTAACTTCGATTTCGATATCACTCTGATATCCCTGGCCAGTGGCAGTATAGACGCCATCTTCATATTCTGGTGTCACCTCTGCAAAAGCATTTTCAATCGCCTGCAGATAGCCTTCACTGGAGAAGGTAGCACCTGTTACTATATCAACATCAATAGATTGCTGTTCCAGCACGCGTTCTTTCAGATCTTCGAAAGCCGGTTCAGCAATATCATCTGTCTCAGCATGATCAATTACAATTATATCAACGATTTCGCCATTTTCTACGACCACATCGAGTACAATATCACCCTGATAGCCCTCAGCTGTACCTGTATAGGTTCCATCTTCATCAGGAACTGCAAATGGTTCTTCTACAGTACCGGCATCAGAAACAGCTGCCAGAAAACCCCGGCTGGTCAGTGTAGCGCCAGATACCATTTCAACATCAACGCTCTGTTCTGAGATAACCCGGTTTTTCAATCTTTCCAGAGCGGGCTCAGCAAGATAGGTGGTCTCCCGGTGACGGAGCACATCGATATCTACAATCTCACCGTCGAGAATTTCAATTTCGACTTCAATATCTCCTATATATCCGGGAGCTGTTCCCGTATATCGGCCATCTTCAAGCTGTGAGAAATCGGTCTCCATAATTTCCAGCCTTCTGGAAGCAAGAGCATCATCAATGGCTTCCAGCAGACCGTTGCTGCTCAGTGTAGATCCTGATATCACATCTACATCAGTGCTCTGAGCGCTGATGATCTTGGATTTCAGCCTTTCAAAGGCGCTTCTGGCCTTGTGAGGAGTCTCATTATGTTTCAAAACTCTTATATCCATCAAAAATCCATCTTCAACGACCACCTCTGCTTCCATCTCGCCGCCCCAGCCCGTACCGGACCCTCGATATCTTCCGGTGGGCAGATTAAAGTAATCAAAGCGGTTGCCGTGAAGCTGTCTGTTGACAAGCTCAAGTGAAGTTTCAACAGTCTGAGCTACGGCTATAGAAGAGAGCGTGGCATTTGTAATTGTATCCAGATTAAAATCCCCTGCTCCAAAGGAAGGATTCATATCCTCGTATCTCAGGCCGACAAACTGGGCCAGGAAATCCTCCCTTTCGATCTGAGCTCCCAGTGTCGCGCTTTCATTGTGATCTATTATTTTGCTGCCGATAACTTCACCATCAGGATTTATGGCAACCATATTCTCTATCTTGCCATCATAACCGATTCTATGGGTATAGGCCAGAAAACCAACTCTGCGGTCCCCCTGTCTCACCTCGGCGAGCATTCTATCACGATGCAGTTCTTCCAGCATGTTAAATCCATCAGCATGGGGGAAAAACTCATGCATGTGCTGATTAAACACACGATGCTGGGGCTGGAGGAATTCTCTTTCAGTCAACTGAAATCCTCCGAAAGCGACAGCGGCAAAGATGAGTGTGGAGAGCAGAACCACACCTACCTGCATAATTCTTCGCTTCTTCATATGGATCTGGCCAAATATATATCCCTCAAAAAGTGTATCAAAAAGATGAGAAAAACCGTTCATCAGCAGTATGGCAAATGTGACACCTTCCGGAAACCCGGTAAAGGAACGGATAGCTATGGTCAAAACTCCACAGCCAATTCCATAAACGATCCTGCCGCTTCTCGTGGCCGGAGATGAAACCATATCAGTGGCAATGAAGAAAGCACCAATTATGAGTGAACCGGCCAGTATAGAATATATAGGATTAATTCCAAGAACAAAGGCAGTCACTGCGGCAGCGACCACATAGGGTATAGAAATTCTCAGGTCAAGATAGCCTTTATAATATAGATATGCTGCCCCTATCAATAACGCCAGAGCAGATGTTTCACCTATGCTGCCGGGAACTGTACCGACAAATAGATCCCAGAGAGGAGTATCAGCTCCGGGTGTGGCCAGAGGGGTGCTGGTGCTGACACCGTCAAAAGGGGTAACCCACTGTGTCATGTAAACAGTCCAGGAGATAGAAAGTATTGCTCTTCCCACCAGGGCGGGATTGAAGATATTATTCCCCAGACCGCCAAATAGCTGTTTGCCCACGAGAATAGCAGCTGCTCCACCAACTATCGGCACCCACCAGGGTGCTATGGGAGGAAGCGAAAGTCCCAGTATAACACCTGTAACTGCAGCACTTCCATCCCCCAAAAATCTCTGTCGACCGCTCAAATCTTTATTGAAAGGAATCTCTACCAGCATACAGGTGATCATGGTGGCAGCAACGAGATATAGTGCATAAGTGCCAAATAGATACACAGCCATAAATATAGCTGGAATTAATGCCAGGACCACATTCCACATCGTTTTTTCTATAGAATCGAGCTGTCTAATGTGTGGACCTGACATCTCAAAAGAGTTTGACAAAACATTTCACCTCCGAAATTTTAACCTAAAGATACCAGTGTATAATTCTTATTTTAAAAAATGTTTAACTATCTGCAGCAGCCTTCCCCTGCTGGATCCAGCGCAGGAGTGGTCTTTTAGATGGACAGACAAAAGCACAGGCTCCGCATTCAATACAGTCATCCAAACCCGCAATCTCAGCTTCTTCATACATATCATTGTTTACAAAAGCTGTAATCCTGTTGGGCGGCAGATACATGGGGCAGACATCAACGCACTTGCCGCATTTTATGCAGACCCTCGTTTCGGGATCACTGTATTCTTCTTCCGAGAGCAGCACCACACCCGAAGTACCTTTTCCCACCGGGACGTCCAGATTATCAACTCTTTTGCCTGTCATAGGACCTCCCATAATTGTATAATACTCCTCCCGGTCTATACCGCCGCAGAAGTCAATAGCATCACCTATAGAGGCTCCTATCGGTACCAGCAGATTTTTCTGCTCTTTTAAAGCTCTTCCACTGACTGTTATAACTCTATCTATTAGGGTTCGTCCCCTGTAAAGTGCTTCAGCAATTTTGGTGGTGGTCTGAACGTTGTTCACAATTACACCTACATCCATCGGCAGACCACGTCTGGGAACCTCCCTGTTCAAAACAGCTTTTATCAGATGTTTTTCTGCACCGTGGGGGTATCTTGTATCGAGAGGTACACCGCTTAAGTTATCCCAGTTTTCAGCTTCCTCTCTGATCGCCTCCACGGCTTTGGGCTTGTTTATCTCACTCGATACAATGCCTTTTTCTGCTCCACTTGCTTTCATGATCATATTAAGACCTTCAAAGAGCAGTTTTGTCTTCTCCCGCATCAGTCTGTCATCGACCGTCAGATAGGGCTCACATTCTGCTCCGTTAATAATTACCGTATCAATCGGTTTATCCTCCGGAGGAGATAGCTTCACATGTGTGGGAAAACAGGCTCCTCCCAGCCCTACAATCCCGGCTTCTCTCACCCGCTCAACAATCTTATCCGCATCGAGTTCCGCTTTTGCGTAAGAAGGCTCCAGAAGTTTCTCCTCATTATCCTGGCCTTCGTTCTCGATCAACATGCAATCTATCATGGAACCATCAGGTCCAGGACGCGAAACTATTCCCCGATAAACTCCCGATATACTAGCATGAATTCGGGCAGAGAGGGCCTCTTCATTGCTGGCAATCAGCTGACCCCTTTTGACCTCATCTCCCTCAGATACAACGGGATTACAGGGGGCACCAATATGCATCTGCAGAGGAATTGTTACCTGAGCTGGAAGTGCCATATCTTCTATGGGGGAATCCGTTGTCAGGTGTTTTTCTTCAGGCAGATGCACTCCTCCAATAGGAAACTTTTTCAGATCTTCCACTTTATTGCCACACCTCCGAAAAATAAATATAATGTGATTCTTATAATTAACTTTTCAGACAAAAAAACAGGCTAAAAACCACCGCGTCCATATATCGTTATATTTGTAACACAGCCTGGTAAAATTAATCTCATACACTAAATATAAACTTCTAGAAATCAGTTTAACAGACAACAATTTTCATGTCAAGCATAGTGATAACCGCCAAATTCAGACTGAACAGAGTTTATAAATCTGCTGTTTATAATCTATTTCTCATCTCTGATATATGCTTATCTCTGAGTTTCACACTGCCCAGTTTATTTTTTTCTCTCTTATCCAGACCATGATAATCCGAACCACCTGTAATCAGAAGGTCATTTTTTTGCGCCAGTGATTTTAGTTCCGCAGTCACACTGCTGGAATGCTCTGGATAATAAACTTCCAGACCATCAACTCCCATTTCGATCAACCTCAGGATCACATCATTACGATTGACTATTTTACCTGGATGAGCAAGAACGGTCAATCCTCCCGCTTCTTTAATGACAGATATTGCTTTCTCCACGGAGATATAATATCTGCCCACATAGTAGGGTGAGTCTTTATGTATATACCTGTCAAAGGCCGCTTCATAATCGCTTACTATGTTCTTTTTGTTGAGCAGCTCAGCAATATGTGACCGGCTGTATATGTCTCCGGTTACTATATCCTGCAGTTCTCCAAATTCAACCTCGATACCGTCCTGCTGCATATTTTGAATAATCTTCTTCGCTCTTTCCTTTCTGCTTTCAACTATTCCTGTCAGAGTTCTGAGCAGAATCTTACTTTGAATATCGATAAAATAGCCTAAAATATGGACATCTTCACCCATGAACTCTGTATTAATCTCAACCCCGGGTATAACCTCTATTTCTTCAGACCGGGCAGAGTTCAGTGCGGATTCCATACCTGAAACTGTATCATGGTCGGTGACAGATATGATTGTGAGCCCTTTTTTCTGAGCCTTCTTTACGACCTCCGCGGCAGTGAACCTGCCGTCGGAAGCTCTGGTATGAATATGAAGATCAGCTGACATCTTTTAAACCTCTGACGTTTCTGTTTCAGGATCTTCGCAGACTCTGAAAGAAAATATTTCGTCTTCCCTCTGCCTGTATACAGCACCTTCAATTTTCACTGCCCCGGTACCGACCTTAAATTTAGTCGGCAGTCCTGTTAGATGTTTCTTTATGATCTCTTTGGGCTTCATGCCCAGTATAGAATCAACAGCACCTGTAAGTCCCAGGTCGCTGATATAAGCAGTACCCTCCGGTAATATTTGATCATCGCTGGTCTGTACATGTGTATGAGTGCCAAAAATGCAGTCAGCTCTGCCATCCAAAAATCTGGCCATTGCCAGTTTTTCACCGGTGGCCTCGGCATGAAAATCAATCAGAAGTGCGTCAGCTTCCATGCGCATGGATTTTATGTTTTTCTCAATAACCCTGAAGGGTGAATCATGGGCCTGCATAAAAACCTGACCTATTAAATTCACAACAACCACCCGGCGTCCATTTTTAAGAAAAGAGCTTACACCTCGTCCGGGTATTCCAGGAGCAAAATTAAGAGGTCTGATCAGCCTGGGCTCGTCATCTATAAACTTATATATATTTTTATTTTTCCAGGTATGATTGCCCATCGTGAGGCAGTCTATACCATACTCAAAAAGCTCTTCAGAGACATCTTCAGTTATGCCAAAGCCTCCCGCAGCATTTTCCCCGTTGGCAATAACAAAATCTATATCATATTTATCTATGAGGTCAGCAAGATACTTTCTCACGGCTCTTCGGCCTGCTCTTCCGACAATATCACCGAGTAAAAGAAAATTCATTTTATGACCACCCTGATATATTTAATTAAATAAAAAAGAAAGGGGCTCTGGCATAGAACCCCTTTAACTATCGATCCGGAACGATTAATTGGCGTATTCGACAGCTCTGCGTTCCCTTATTACAACTACCTTGATCTGTCCGGGATAGTCCAGGTTCGACTCTATCTTCTGTGATAGATCCCTGGATATCTTGCTTGCTTTAGCATCATCTATCTGATCTGATTCTACTATAACTCTGATCTCCCGGCCGGCCTGTATAGCATAGGAATTTTTAACGCCTTTGAAGGATCTGCCCAGATCCTCAAGTTCCTCCAGACGCTGAATATAGGATTCCAGCGTCTCCTTCCTGGCTCCAGGCCTGGCGGCAGATATGGCATCAGCGGCGGCGACCAGCACGGCCTCCACAGATTTAAATTCAGCGTCACCATGATGGGCTTCTACCGCATGGAGAACTTTTTCATTATTTTCGCCATATTTTTCAAGCATATCCAGCCCAATATCCACATGTGGACCATCAACTTCATGATCTATCGCCTTTCCTATATCATGGAGCAGCCCGGCTCTTTTGGCTACATTTACATCAGCTTCCAGCTCAGAAGCCATGATCCCGGCCAGCTGAGAAACCTCCAGAGCGTGCTGGAGAACATTCTGACCGTAGCTGGTTCTGAATTTGAGCCGACCCAGATATTTTATCAGCTCAGCATGAAGTCCATGAACACCGGTATCAAAGGTTGCTTCTTCACCGATCTCTTTGATATGGCTGTCCAGTTCCTCTTCAGCTTTTTCCACCATCTCTTCTATACGGGCGGGATGGATACGACCATCCACAATCAGTTTTTCCAGAGCTATTCTGGCCACTTCCCGTCTCATGGGATCAAAGCCTGAGATGACAACAGCTTCAGGTGTATCGTCGATGATCAGATCGACACCGGTCAGGCTCTCAAATGCTCTGATGTTTCTTCCTTCCCGGCCGATTATTCTGCCTTTCATCTCATCGCTGGGCAGATCGACCACAGAGACGGTGTTCTCTGAAACATGATCAGCAGCACAGCGCTGAATGGCCATGGAGATTATCTCGCGGGCCTTCTTATTAGCTTTTTCCCTCAGCTCAGCCTCTTTCTCATTTATCTTCTTGGCATATTCATGTTCCAGCTCCTCTTCTTTTTTGGAGAGGAGATAATTTCGCGCTTCTTCCTGATTCATTCCGGCTATCTCTTCTAGTTTCCTCTTCTGCTCTTTTTTTATCGAGTCTATCTCTTCTTCTTCCTGAGTGAGCTGTCTTTCCCACTGTTCCAGATTATTTTCTTTGGTCTGCAGCTCTTCTTCTTTTTTCTCCAGAGTATCCTCTTTTTTTACGAGGCGGTTTTCCATCTTCTGAAGTTCAGCCCGCCTCTCCTGTATCTCCTCATTGGCCTGTTCTTTCAGTGTGTGTGCTTCTTCTTTCGCCTCTAATACGATTTCTTTTTTCGTTGATTCAGCTTCACGTTTGGCATCCTGTTTGATCTTCTCCGCTTCTTTTTCTGCCGATTCAATTCTTGCCTCTGCAATATATTTTCGGACAAAATAGCCGCCAATAACACCGACTATTAATCCTATCACAGGGAGAAAACGAAAAACTCCCCAGATCAGCAGTTCATAAATTTTATCCACCTCCAGTTTTGTGTCCGTATTATATATGCTTCAAATCGGATTAAACCAGTGCATTGCACATTTGAGCCTGTTAACATTTTATCTCTTTTCCCCGCAAGTGTCAAGACAGGGAAGATTATAAAGAAAGATTTGAGATTACATCTCTGATAATGTCCCTGCTGAAGCCTTTTCGATATAGATATCTGGATAACTTATTTTCAATATTTATTTGATCTCTGTCTTTTCCTCTTAACCATTTGCGGGCAAGTTCGACAGCCATCTCCTCTTCTTCAGAGCGGGATATCATGGAGTTAAGTTTGTCATCTATTATCTCAGAACTTACACCTTTTTCCTTCAGCTCCGCCCTTAACAGAAACCTGCCTCTGGGTTTGCTGTTTTTTCTGCTGTGAATCCATTCTTCTGCAAACCTCTCATCATCTATATATCCCTTCTCAGCAAGCTCATCCAGAACGGGTTCAATTTCGGAAAAATTAAAATCCCGACGGAGCAATTTCTGCCTGAGCTCCAATCGGGAATGTTCTCGGCGTGAGAGAAGTTTGAGTGCCTTATCTTTTATCTCTTTTTCACTCATCTTACTTCTCTTCATCCTCTTCAGCTTCCAGCTCGTTCTCCTTAAGGCCTGATTTCATCTTTATCTTTTCCTCGATCTCGCTCATGACCTCCGGATTTTCACTGAGAAACTGTTTGGAATTCTCCCGACCCTGTCCCAGACGCACCTCACCATAGGAATACCAGGCCCCTGCTCTTTCTATTATATCCATATCCACTCCCATATCCAGCACACAGCCTTCCCGGGAGATACCCTCACCATACATAATATCAAATTCAGCCTCTCTAAATGGAGCCGCAACTTTATTCTTAACAACTTTTACACGAGCATGGGAGCCGATTATCTCGCTGTCCTCTTTTATGGTCTGAGATCTTCTTATCTCTATTCTCACCGAAGAATAAAACTTAAGTGCCCTGCCTCCGGGAGTGGTCTCCGGGTTGCCGAACATAACACCGATCTTCTCCCTTATCTGATTGATAAATACTATGGCAGTCTTGGATTTGCTGACCGCTCCGGACAGTTTTCGCAGAGCCTGGGACATCAGGCGGGCCTGTAAACCCACATGAGAATCTCCCATCTCTCCTTCCAGCTCAGCCTGTGGCACCAGGGCAGCAACGGAGTCAAGTACAATGACATCTATTGCATTGCTGCGAACAAGTGCTTCGGCTATTTCCAGAGCTTCTTCACCATTATCAGGCTGGGAGATGAGAAGATCATCGATTTCAACCCCCAGATTTTCTGCATAGCGGGGATCGAGTGCATGTTCAGCATCTATAAAAGCCGCTATACCATCCTGCTTCTGCGCCTCGGCGATAATATGAAGACCGAGAGTGGTTTTACCGGAGGACTCATTGCCGTAAAGCTCGGTTATTCTGCCCCGGGGAATGCCGCCAACACCGAGAGCTATATCCAGGGGGAGAGCTCCGGTCGGAATGCTCTCAACATCCAGGGATTTGGATTCCCCCAGCTTCATTATGGCACCATTGCCAAACTGTTTTTCAATATTTTTCACAGCCTGATCCAGCGCTTTTTCCTTTTCTTCCTCTGCCAATTTTAACCCCACCTTTCCCGCATCTCATTTGTATAGACCTGTTTACATTATAGAACATCCGTTTAAAATAATCAACCCATTATTGTAATTTTTTTGAAAAAACTTCCATATATTCTGGGCCATCCGGTGTTAAATTGCTCTCCACCAGGGAAAATTTCTCCATATGATCCAGAACATTCACCAGATAGGGGTCTTCCAGTTCGGAGAAGAAGCTGGAAACTTCATCTTTTAAATCATCATCTTTTACTCTGCCCAGAGTCAAATGAGGTTTGAAGTTTCGAGTTTCAGCCTCAAAGCCCATCCCGGTACAGATTTTTTCTATGAAATTGTGCACCTCTTTAATCTTTTCCCCTCCCAGTTCTACAGGAGTTACAATCACACGGGGATTGTCAACATGGGGAAAGGCTTCAAGGCCCTGATATTTATAGGAGAAGTCCTCAAGATCGAGTTCTTCTTTCTCAATTTTTTCTCTCAATTCTGCCGCCTCATCTTCTCCAACTTCACCCAAAAATTTAAGCGTTATATGAAAATTGTCCGGTTCCACCCATTTGATGCCACCTGGAAGCTGCTGCTGTAACCATCTTGTCTTTCTGGCCAGCAGTTCTCTGGCTCTGGCATTCGTAAAACAGGCAAAGAATAATCTCACCGCAGATCCCTCCTCTTTTGTGTGAATTTAAGGACTGCTGTTCAATCCTGGTTTTCTTCTTCCAGCATCCTGGCAAATATATCCTCCCGCAGTTCACGGGCCTCTGTTAGACCTGGATTTTTCCTGAGAGCGGTGCTCACTTCCGACAGGGCAGAATCATACATCTCAAGCTCATAATAGGTTCTGGCCAGATGATAATAACCGGGGGCAAAATCGGGGTCTCTGTCCACGGCATCGCTGAATTTTGATAATGCTCTATAATGATTATTTCTCTCAAGATATAGCTCACCCAGAGCAAGATGTGCCCTCAGATGTTCGGAGTTATATTCCAGAACTATTTCATAACTCTCCTCGGCATCTTCCCATTCTCCCTGTTTTTGATAAATACGTCCCAGATCGTAATGAATTTCGTACATATCGGGCTCCTCAGCAATTATACTTTGCAATAGACTCTCTGCTTCTTCATACTCCTCCAGCTCGTAATATACCTCAACCAGAGCTTTTTGTAGTTCAATATTATCAGGATTATAATCCAGACCCTGTTCATAAACCTCGACTGCTTCCCGGGGGTTATCCAGATCTCTGTAAAGACTGCCCAAAGCCATATAGGCCTCATAATCCTGAGGTGACAGCACAATCAATCTCTCATAGGCATTGACTGCTTCACCTTTCTGATCTGTCTCACTGTAGGCCCGGGCCAGTGCAGAAAAATCCTCAGTGCCGGGATCGGCCGCTCTGACATCTTCTAGAAGCTCAAGCGCTTCGGAAAATTTCTCCACACCGATATAAGCATGGCCCAGCTTCCTCTTTTGAGGAATTCCGAAGAAACCGTAATCTCTGGCAATTTCCAGATGTTCTATAGCCTCACTAAAACTGTCCTCCTCATCCCCATCAGCATAGCTGAGATATTCTCTGCCCAGAAGCCAGTGCAGCTCGGGTTGAACATAATTGAATTCTTTCAGCCTCATCAGCAGATCTTCAGCCCTGCCCAGATGGGATAAATTGATCTTAGCTTTTACCAGATATTCCAGGGCTTTATAATCAGCTTCACTCACAATATCTTCGTCCTCATAATCCTCAAGAATATCGGCTGTCTCCGCAAAATTTCCTTCATAGAATTCCAGAGCTGCCCTCTGCCAGTCAGCCATCTCTTCAGCCTGCAGGAATGACATTCCAGAGATAACAAATATAAATAAGAAAATACCTGATAGAACCGTCAGCCTTTTCATGATAATCACAGCTCCTCTAACATGGATAATCTGATAAAATCTAAAGCTCTCTGAGAGGTGAACCAGCGCACCCTGCTTCTGTCACCGTTAAAATGCCACTCTCTGGATATAATGCTGTCATCATGACAGAGAGCAAAATATACAAGGCCCACAGGCTTATCATCACTGCCACCACCGGGTCCAGCTATGCCGGTGACCGCGGCCGCCAGCTCAGAACCTGTCAGCTTCTGAACACCAGAAGCCATCTCTTCAGCCGTTTCTATACTCACAGCGCCTCTTTCCAGGAGAGTTTTCTCTGAAACATCGAGCATGCTCATCTTCAGGTCGTTGCTGTAAGCAACTGCCCCACCCAGAAAATATTGAGAGGAACCAGGAATATCCGTTATTCGCTTGCATATAAGGCCTCCGGTACACGACTCTGCCAGGGAAATGGTTATACCTTTTTTACGGGCAACCTCCTGTACAGCTCCGGCCAGATCGATATTCCTGTCACAGGCAAATACTCTGCAGCCCAGTTCTTTTCTGACTTTTTCAACTTCTTCTTCCAGCTCCTGATCACAGCTGCCCGCTGCTGCTCCGTCACTTATCCTGATCTCAATCTCACCGCCGTGGGGTAAAAATCTATAGCTGAAATTTGAGCTGTCTATAATTTCAGAGAGCCTGTCCTCCAGCGTGGATTCTCCCACACCTGCAACTTTGAGAAGATGCTCTTCGGGGATATCATCAGCATGGCCATCACCGGCCTTGCTAAGTATTCCTTTCAGCATCTCGGCCATCTCATCGGTAACACCGGGAAGTGTATATATTGCAGTCCCCTTAAGCTCCAGCATAAAGCCGGGGGCCGTACCCCTGTTATTTTCTATTATCTCTGCTCCCTCAGGAAAATAAGCCTGTCTCAGATTATTGGAGGTCATCTCCCTGCCCATCTCTTCGAAATAGGAAGAGATATCTTCTGCAGCTTTCTCCATATAGACAAGATCCCTCTGACAGGCCCTGGCAACGGCCTCACGGGTTATATCGTCACCTGTGGGTCCTAACCCTCCGGTTATAATAACGCGCTCATATCTGCCACACAGGCCTCTTAGACTGGATGCTATCTCCTCCCGGTCATCACCTATAACAGTTATCTTCTGCAGACTGTGGCCAAATCCTCTTAATATTTTGGATATGATCTCAGCATTTTTATTGGTGATCTCTCCCCGTATAAGCTCATCACCTATTGTTAAAAGGGCAAACTCTGCCATATACCACACCTCATACTTTCAGATCACTGCTCACAGGATATAAAGCAGCAGCTGCAGTATTAGATTGGCCGGCACTGCAGCCAGCACATCATCAAGCATAACCCCTATTCCACCCGGCAATCTTTGACTTGTTCCTATAAATAATGGTTTCCAGATATCGAAGAGACGAAAAAGGCAGAATCCCAGCAGAATTAATGCCAGTGAAGGTTCATCTATGAACATGAACGTCAGCCACATACCCACTATCTCATCTATGACCAGTGTTGAATCATCTTTTAGCCCTGACCTTCTGCCCTCAATTTCACAGGAGATAACTCCGGTCACAAATACTACTGTTATTATAAAGGGATGTGAGAGCACTGGAAATAAATAATAAGCCAGACCCGCCCCGATTGCCGCTATGGTGCCCGGAGCCTGAGATATATTTCCAAGTCCAAAAACTGTGGCTAAAAAACGATTGATATCCTGCCAGTCCATATGTTTAAATGATCACCTTCTTTGCCTGAATGGATAAAAGAGCTTTTAGTTATCGGGAGCCGCGAAGAACTCCAGTTCTGACTCCCAGAAATAGACCAGGCCGGAATAGATTGTGAAAATAGCCGTGGTCCAGATCAAAAGACGCGGCAAAAAGGCCGGCAGAGAGATAATACCCGGATGCAGAATCAAAAGAAAGGCAACAAACACCTGGATATTCGTCTTTACCTTGCCCCAGATATTGGCTGAAATGACGATTCCCTCGCTGGCCGCGATCATTCTCAGGGCACTTATCAAAAACTCTCTGGCCATGATAATTATTACCGGCCAGGCGGTTACGGAAGGGTGAAGATCGACAAGCGAAATAAAAACTGCAGCGATGAGAAGTTTATCGGCGACCGGATCCATTATCTTGCCGAATTTTGTTATCTGATCGTACTTCCGGGCCACATAACCATCAATCTTATCGGTTACGGCAGCTGCCAGAAATAAGAGAACAGCAATCACCTCTGCCGTGCCCGGCATGCTCGGCTGCAGATACATAAATACCATAAACATAGGTATCATGGCAATTCGGAGCAGTGTCAGTTTGTTAGCTAGGTTCATTGATTATCTCCCCTACTAATTCATATTCAAAGGCTGATTCAATCCGGCATTTGACTATCTCCCCGGCTCTGAGCTCTCTGCCATCCGGCAGTTCTCCCCTTACTATATTATCTATTTCTGGAGCATCATACTCAGTCCTGCCGGAAAAGCTCCCACCATCGACCTCATCGATTATCACATCCATGATTTTACCGACAAGCTGTCTGTTCTGGCTGCGGGAAATCTTCTCCTGCAGCTCAACCAGCTCATTGTAACGTCTCTGCTTTAGCTCTTCGGGCAACTGGCCGGGTAATTCAGCCGCTTCTGTTCCCTCCTCACGGGAATACATAAATACTCCCAGTCTCTCAAATTCAATCTCCCGCACAAATTCCTTCAGCTTCTGGAAATCCTCTTCAGTCTCACCGGGAAATCCAACCAGCAGTGAGGTGCGCAGAGCTATGTCAGGGACTATCTCTCTAATCTTATCCAGTTTTTCCCTGATAGTATTTATATCACCGGGTCTTTTCATATTCTTTCTAACCGGTCCGGCCACATGCTGAATGGGAAGGTCGAGATAACTGCACAGCCTCTCCTCACAAGCCATAATATGCAGCAGCTCTTCATCGATCTGATCCAGATAGGTGTACATTATTCTCAAACGCTCCAGGCCGGATAGCTCCAGCAGAGATTTTAAAAGCTCCTCCAGGCGGGTCTCCCCATAGATATCTATACCGTACTGGGTTGTATCCTGGGCGATTAAAATCAATTCAGATACGTTATTCTCCAGCAGTTTTTCAGCCTCTTCCTCGATCAATTCCTGGCTGCGACTGCTGTAATCCCCTTTGATAAAGGGGATAGCACAGTACGAACATCTTTTATTACAGCCATCTGCTATCTTGAGATAGGCAAAGGATTTCTCATCGGACCTGCGGGGCAATCTCTTATTAATATTCTGGCGGGGAGAGGTAACTGATTTGGTTTTTTGGCCTTCTTTTACACTATTAACCAGTGAGAGCAGACCTTCATATTCTCCCACACCGAAGATGCCGTCCAGTTCTGGTATCTCTTCCTCTAAATGCTGGTGGTATCTCTGAGAAAGACAGCCGCTGACTATGACACGCTCACATTTACCTTCGTTTTTTAATTCCACGGCTTCCCAGATAGCCTCCAGCGACTCCTCTTTAGCGGCATCGATAAAACCACAGGTATTTATTATCAGTATTTCAGCCTCTCTATAATCATCAACTATCTCTATATCTTCATCCTCCGCCAGCACTCCAGCATAGTATTGACCGTCAACTTCATTTTTGGGACAGCCCAGATTGTAGATGTAAATACTAACTTCCATGCATTTCACTCCCGGTATATCTGCCTTCTCTTAAATTATAAACCTTAAGCACAGGAACTTGCAAATATTTTGCCCCCATCCATTAAAAAAACTGATCGGCCTGTAACCGATCAGCGATGAGAAAAGTTTATAGTGTGGATTTTAAGATTAGCATAACAAAAAATATAAAAAATGGTCGGGTTGCCGGGATTTGAACCCGGGACCTCACGCCCCCCAGGCGT